>JAFPCE010000022.1 GCA_017390245.1 Selenomonadaceae bacterium | reverse complement strand
TCTAAACCAGCCTTGGTCTCTTCCTGGAACAGAACCTCATAGGATGGATTGTGGAGTACTTCAGTAACACCAGTGATATCATACTTGCTCAAATCTACATTTGCCATTTTGCTATCAACCTCTTTCTCTTTTTCGTGCATCAGCACTTTGCTGGCCGGTTTATGCCTCCCTGGACATGTCCTCCATACGGTGGGCCAATGCATTCATAACATTCGTTGGAACCTAGTGGTTCCTGTACATATATGTTATAAAATTTCTCAAAATTTGTCAAAAATTATTTATAATTATTCTTTTATTAATTTTGCTTATTTATTCCGCTGTATTATTGCTTGGCAAAGGCTAAAACTGCAGCATCCATTTCCTGTTTCTCTACTACCTGCTTATGCTTGATTTCACTGGTTTTCAAGGCAGCCAGGCCAGCTGGAATTGCCATTCCGCTGATATTCTGCAGCTTATCTAAAAGCTGGAATTCATCCTCATCACCGATGGTTTCCCCTAAAGCCGTCAGCACGCTTTCATTAAACTTATAAGGGCTGGCGGTAGAAACCACCACCATCTTTTCCTCTGCCCCAGTCGCCTCATAGTGTTTTGCTCCATCCCAGGCCACAGCAGTATGGGTATCCAGCACGTATTTCTTCTCCTTAAATACCTTGCCAATGGTTTCCTTGGTAACAGCATCATCAGCCCAGTCGCCCCCAAAGACAGCCTGAATCTTGGCCAGCACCTCACTGCCCACATCGTATCTGCCCTTTTCCGCCAGCTGCTGCATCCACTGAGCCACCAGCTTGGCATCACCGGTAATATGATACAAAAGACGCTCTAAATTGCTGGAAATAAGGATATCCATAGAAGGACTGATGGTCTTAAAGAACTCTCTCTGTCTGTCGTAAACGCCAGTCTTTAAGAAATCAGTTAAAACATTATTAGTATTAGAAGCGCAAATCAGCTTTTTCACAGGCAGACCCATGAGCTTTGCATAGTAGCCAGCCAGAATGTCACCAAAGTTACCAGTTGGCACAGTAAAGCTGATTTCTTCACCTGCCTTGATTTTGCCAGCCTTTAAAAGCTCAGCATAAGAGCTGAAATAATACACAATCTGTGGTACCAAGCGGCCCCAGTTAATGGAATTAGCAGAAGAAAGTGCTACCCCCTGCTTGTCCAGCTCAGCAGCAAACTCCTTGTTGCCGAAAATCCGCTTGACACCGCTCTGAGCATCGTCAAAATTGCCCTTTACAGCCACAACAGCAACATTATTGCCCTGCTGGGTGGTCATCTGCAGTCTCTGGATGCGGCTGACGCCATTTTCAGGATAGAAAACCATTATCTTAATCTGGTCCACATCCTTAAAGCCCTCCAAGGCAGCCTTGCCTGTATCGCCAGAGGTTGCCACCAATATCAGAATCTCATGCTTTTCCCCAGTCTTCTTTAAAGCTGTAGACAAAAGCTGTGGCAGAAGCTGCAGCGCCATATCCTTAAAAGCACTGGTAGGACCATGCCAAAGCTCCAGCACTGCATCATCGCCCATGATATTTAAAGGAGCTATCGCTTCACTGTCAAATTTATTGCTGCCATAAGCCCTGCTGACGCATCCCTGCAGCTCTTCAGCAGTATAATCAGTGAGGAACTGGCTCAGAACTGCCACAGCCCTTTCCTGATAGGTCATAGCTGTAAGGCCAGTGATAAAATCCATATTTACCTGTGGTATAGTCTCCGGAACGAAAAGTCCTCCATCCTCTGCCAAGCCTGCAATAATAGCCTCCGCAGATTCTAAGCTCTGTCCGTTGCCTCTTGTGCTGATGTACTTCATAAGCTTCACTCCCATAAATAAAATAGCCCCAGCATAACACTAGGGCACAATTAATCTTATAAATAAAATTATCTGATAAGTTTAGCCACAATGGCATTTACAGCCTGCACTAAATCACCAGGTGCCAATATGATTTGTTCTCCCCGCTTGCCAGCGCTGATGGAAATATGTTCATACTTCCCGCTGGATTCATCCAGATAAACTGGATAATTCTTTTTAGCTCCTAAAGGAGAGCAGCCGCCTCTCACATAACCGGTGAGCCCCAGCACCTCCTTTAAAGGTACCAGCTCCACCCGCTTATTGCCTGAAACAGCAGCCAGGGCCTTCAGATCCAGAGTTCCATCCCCTGGAATGCAGGCCATTAACACGCCATTTTTATCCCCCCGGCAAACCAGGGTTTTAAAGACGGTCTTTATATCCTGACCACTATTGGCAGCCACATGTATGGCACTTAAATCTTCTAAATCCACCTCGTATTCCATTATGGAATAATCTATATGCAGACTATCCAGAATACGGGCAGCATTTGTCTTTTTATTCTTCACAATATCATCCCTGTCCACTTGTAGTATACATAAATCCATATTAGTATAGCATACATTACAGAAATTGTGAAATTTTTAGGAAAAATTTTATTAATTTGCACTATCTACCGACATGGTTGGCAAATTAGCACCGCTATCTACAGGACTGGCCGTCTGCGGCTCCTGTGGTACAGCCCCAGGATAATTAGCCTGGCGTACCAGTTCATCGTCATTGTTGCGCAAAGCTCTGGCATCCTGCAGAGCCTTATCAGTACGCTGCCTGTTCATGTTAGCAGCTTCCGCTGCAGTGAGATTAAACTCTTTAGCTACAGCAGCCTTGCTGGCAGCCCACTTCTCGTTGGCCACCTTCAGCTTGGCATCAATCTCAGCCAGGGCCTTCTCACCCTTAGCGGCATTATATGGGCGGCGGATGCGCTTGCCCTCCGCCATGGCATCATCATACTTTTTCTTTTTATCAGCATTATCTGCCACCTGGGATAACCGCTCATAATAAAGGTCAATCAGCTCATGGAAGCACTCAGAATTATTATGCAGCATCTGCACCAGGTTGCTGGCAGCTCTAGGCTTTTCCAGAGCATTTAGCTGATCCTCAGTATCCAGCATGATGGTACGGGCCTCAATTACCCAGTTCATGGAAATATTTGGCTCACGCTGCTTTAAGTCATTGAGCTTCCCCTGGCCCGTCAGCAGAATCTGTCTCACCTTATCACGGTAGCGCTTCACATCACGTTCATTCTGCTTTAAAACCGAATCGGCAAACTCGCCGTAGTTCTCCACATCATAAAGCACCCACTGGCCTTCAGCCTTCTGCCGCAGCTTCAGCTTCAGCACAAAGGTATCACCCAAATCAGGGGCATAAACACTAACACCAGCCGTAGCTGTTACTTCATCAGGCTTATCCTCATTAGGAGCATCCTGGTTAACATACAAAAGCTTGCGGAATGACATGGAACGGAAAGCAATACGGTCCTGGAAGAAGTTCTCCTCCGTCGGATTAGTTACATCCTCCCACTTGCCATTTACCATATATTTCAAGAAATCATCCTTGCACACCTTGCCAAAGCTGCCATCTGCCAGCTTCGGATATATAGCAGAATCCCTGGCCACCAGCTGGGAAAGCTGGATACTCTCCTGCTTAAACAGGTCATCCAGAGCCACCATGGTCTGCAGAGACTCCACATCCCCCTGCTGCATAGCCTTGTACATCTGCCTTACAGCATAGGTAGGAGTTTTCACATAATATAAAAAATAAAAAGACGCTGCTGCTGCACCCAGTAAAATTTCCAGGATAATACCCAAAATCACAGCTTTCTTTATAGACATTACTTCACCTACTTTTCCCTTGTCTGAAAAACAAAGTCAGTAATAGAACGAAATTTATTACCCAAAAATTAAACAACTCATAGTTTTACCAATTTATTTTATCACATTTCACCAAATTAAGTACACAAAAACCTACAGCCTAAAATCCTATATTTTAAAAATCCTTCCTACTCTGTCCAATTCTAAAAAAGACCACAAACATATTGTTGTGGTATAAGCATTTGCACAAAACAGAAAAACCGCTAACTATACATTAGCGGTTCTAATCTTACATTTCCTGCTGCATTTTCGGAATTGGCCTCCAGCGCTTCTCATATCCCACAAACAGCATCACAGCACTGATAGCAAGCCCCACAAACAGTGGTGACACAGGCAAAGCAACAAATGGTTCCAGAGCCAGTGGCAATACAGTACTAATGATAATGGAAGCATATACCCACTTCTTGGCAATACTCCTTGGGGAGAAAATAGCAATGGTCAGTGGCAGGAATACACCACAGCCCCGCATAGCCATAGACAGGTAATTCCAGAACAGTACCTGGGAATCCAGGTTATAAATAGCAATACCGCAGGCCAGCGCCATACAGCCAATTACCACAAAGCGGATGGTATATAAAAGCTTTTTACCTTCACCTAAGTTAACAGCCTTGCCAATAACGTCCTTAGTAAGCACAGTGCCCACCCCCAGGCAGAGACCGCCTACAGAACCAATAATACTCAGCATGATGCCTCCTAAAGCAATACCTGCCAGCCATACAGGCTGATGCTGAATCAGATAAATTGGCAAAACCAGTATTGGCAGCACATCAGGATTAAAGGCGTGCATGTACATGCCAATAGCCACAGATGGCAGTCCCACCGGAATTACTATAGCAGCAGCGGTAAAAGAAGCCGTAGCTGCCACCTTAGGACTGGATGCAGAGAAAATGCACTGAATATAAGTCTGGGTACACAGCACACCTACTATCATAGAAAAGAAGCTGGCCAGGCTGCTGCCGGCACCATGATTAAACATATTAAACCAGTGTCCGGCAGGAAACACAGCCGTCACATCAGGCATCTGCCCTATTTCCAGCACCGCAGCTGCACCTGCAGCCAAAAGGCTGAACCAGATAACAGCCATTTTCAGAATACCACCAACACCAGAGCTCTTCATGCCGCCAAAGAACACATAGCCAGCCACCAGGGCAATCAGCACAACAGCTGAAGCCACAGTAGATGTGCCTAAAACAGCTCCAATAATCTGAATACCAGGAAGACAGCTGGCCACAGCGCTGAACAAAATTCCAGCAGAAGAAATAATCCCTGCCGCCTCTGCAGCCTTGTTGCCATAATTTCTCCGTAAATACTGGGGAATAGTCTCAAGGCCAGTCTCCCGCAGCTTTCTGGCATAAAACAAGCCCATTAAAATAAAAGCCGTACCAGAACCAATAGTAAACCACCAGGCAGACAAGCCCATAGTATAAGCCATCTGAGCAGTACCAATAGTGGCACCGCCACCAACCACAGTACCAGCAATACTGCCAGCCACCATAGCCACGCCAGACTTCCGTCCCCCCAGGCTATACCCCTCCGCCGACTTCACAGACCCAGCAGCATAAATACCACCGCCAATAACAAAAACCAGCGTCGCCACCATAATCAAAACATGTTCCAGTGTAAGCTCCATACAAAAACCTTCTTTCTAAAAACAAGGCAATTATACGACTCATAATACAATTTATCAAACCGATACACTGTATACATTTTATTTATAGCACAGCATTATAGCTACTATATCCTGCCATGCATAAAAGCAGATTGCGCTAGAATCCAAACAGAGCGCTGATGTACTGCTTTTTTAATGAACTCAACTCTTTCCTTGTGTTTCTTCAAAGAGCAAAATTTTAGCCGATATCTAAAAAGAGCCACAGTCATATACCCTAAGCCAGCGCATAAATTTCCTTGGTACTTAGCGATTGACAAGCTTTGCGCAGTCAGAGCTTAGTACCGCTAGGTAATTTCTTGCAGCGAGAGCGTGGTGGAATTTAGACCGATTTTCGTAGAAAATCGAGCTCGCCTTAGTTTATCGTGCGGTATATGCTGTGGCGAAAATCTCATTCCCGCAAAAATATTTTTCACGGCCTGTGTAGGTTATATGCCGTGGCGAAACGACTGCAATTACATCTTAAATATGTTATTATTAAACATAATATTAAATATGATAAACAACTACGAGGTGTTTTTATGCTGAAAATCGCAACCGCCCAGTTTCGCGTCATCCCTGGCCATCCATCAGAAAACACAGACAAGATGCTTGCCATGATTGACGAAGCCAAAGCCCAGGGTGCAAATCTCATTATATTTCCTGAAATGTCTTTGCCTGGCTACTTTCTCGGTGACACCTGGGAGCAGACCGCCTTTTTAAAGGACTGCGAAGAATGTGCCCAGGACATCATTGCTGCCTCTGATGGCATTGCCGTTATTTTTGGCAGCGTTGGCATTGACTGGAATAAAAAGAACAATGACGGCCGTATCCGTAAATACAACGCCCTGTTCACTGCCTATAAAGGAAAGCTGATTCAGCCAGACAATTCCCCATATCCCTTTGTCATCAAAACGCTGCTGCCAAACTACAGAGAGTTTGACGATACTAGACATTTCTTCAGTCTGAAAAAGCTGGCCGCAGAAATGCACACCCAGGCCCAGGCACTCTTAGGCCCTGTCCGCCTTGAGCTTGCTGGAAACCAATACTCCATTGGCGGTTTTCTCTGCGAAGACGGCTGGAGCGATGACTACGACATGGCACCAGTAGAAATCCTGGCACAGCAGGGCGTGGATTTTCTGGTAAATATTTCCGCATCCCCATATACCTTAGGGAAAAACGGCAAACGCCACAGGGTATTTGGCAAGCAGGCCAGAAAGCTTCATGTGCCGCTTTTCTATGTAAACCACATCGGCCTCCAGAATAACGGCAAAACCGTTTATACCTTTGATGGCTCCAGCTCCATATACAATGCCCAGGGCTTTTTAGTGGACTGCCTGCCAAAGTATAAAGAGCAGCTTTCCTATTACAACCTGGAAGAGCTGGACAATATGCCAAAATTCTCCAGAACCAAGGAAAAGCCTATTGCCCATATCTTTGAAACCCTTGCTTATGGCGTAAAAACCTTCCTGGAAGACATTCACATGAACAAGGTAGTTATCGGCATCTCTGGCGGTATTGACTCTGCCGTTGCTGCAGCCCTGTATAACTACATTTTAGGGCCGGAAAACCTGCTGCTGGTAAATATGCCAAGTGTGTACAATTCTGCTACGACCAAGGGCTTAGCCGCCCAGCTGGCAAAAAATCTCGGCTGCCAGTACATGATTATGCCTATTCAGGAATCTGTAGATCATACCATTGACCAGCTGGAAAACATCCCTGTAACCAATTTAACCACTGGTGCAGAAAGCAAGCTCAGCGTATCCTCCTTTGTAGCTGAAAACATCCAGGCCCGTGACAGAAGTGCCCGGGTGCTGGCCGGGGTGGCAGCAGCCTTTGGCGGTGGTTTTACCTGCAACGCCAACAAAGCAGAAACCACTGTAGGCTACTCCACTCTCTACGGTGACCAGTCAGGCTTCCTTTGTGCCCTGGCAGACCTCTGGAAGCATCAGGTATATGACCTGGCCCGTTACATGAACGAAGAAATCTATAAGCGGGAGGTTGTGCCTCAGGCCACTATAGATATTGTGCCAAGTGCGGAGCTTTCCAGTGCCCAGAACGTAGATGAAGGCAAAGGCGACCCTATTAAATATCCATACCATGATTATCTCTTCCGCAGCTTTGTAGAGCGCTGGGACAAGGCCACTCCGGCTGATATCCTGCGCTGGTACGCTGAGGGCACTCTCGAAGAGGAAATTGGCTGTGAGCCAGGCCTTGTGGCTAAATACTTCCCAACACCAGCAGAATTCATTGCAGACTTAGAACGCTGGTGGCGCCAGTTTACAGGCATGGCCATTGCCAAGCGCATCCAGGCACCACCAATCATCGCCATCAGCCGCAGAGCCTACGGCTTTGACCACAGAGAAGCCCAGAACGGCATCTACTACACCAGAGCCTACACCAGGCTGAAAGAACAGCTTTTAAGCCAGTAATGCATCCTGCAACACTGTAACGCAAGCCACCAGACACTCTCCCAGCCTTAGAGTCATAATTCCTGTCACAAAATGCTCCTTGTCCCAGAATTCATTAACTTATTCCACCAAACGCTTCCCTAAGCAGGCAGCATATCTCCTGCCACAAAATTAAATCACCAAATATCAAAAGCGCCGGCCGAAGCCAGCGCTTTTATTATGTCCTTTTTCACATATTATTTATTCTTTTTATATGCTTCAATGGCATCTTTTATACGGTTCAGGCCTTTTTCGATGATAGCTCTTGGCATTGCCAGGTTCAGGCGGATGTATCCCTTGGCGTTGCCTACAAAGAGGTCATCGCCGCCTTCTAACAGTACCCCGGCGTTATTGGCAAAGAACCCTGGCCAGTCTTCTATCTCTGGGATACATGGGCCAATCTTTACCCAGGCCAGATATGTGGCATTTGGTATCTCAAACTCAGCCTCTGGCAGATTCTTGTCAATAAAGTCCTTTAAGAAACGGAAATTGCCATCCAAATAAGCCTTCAGCTGCTTTAACCACTCTGAGCCATGCTCATAGGCAGCCTGATGAGCCGCCATGGACAGAGGATTGTAGAAGCCTACGTTTTTATCCCTGCCTATGTATGCCTCCCTCAGCTCCTTGTTGCGGATGATAATATCAGAGAACTGCAGTCCTGCCATATTAAAGGTCTTGCTGGCAGACATGCAGGTAATGAGCTTGTCATAATCTGGCTCAGCCTTGGCCATTGGAATATGCTTCAGACCACTGCGCAGCAAATCGCAGTGAATCTCATCAGAAATCAGCCACAAATCATTAGCCACGGCAATATCAGCCACCTGCTTCAGCTCTGCCTCAGACCAGGTGTTGCCAGACGGATTCTGGGGATTGCACCAGATTAGCACCTTTACCTTGCTATCCTTTGCCTTTTCTGCCAGGTCTGCAAAATCAATGGAAAAATGACCTTTATCAATCTTCAGCTTGGAGCATACATACTCCACATGGTTGTACTCAGCTGCATGCTGGAAAAAGCCATAAGCTGGCGACAGCATCAGCACCTTTTCATCTTTTTGGCACAAAAGCTCCACCAGCTGATAAAGAGCCGGAATAACACCTGTAGAATATGTCAGCTGCTCCTCAGGAAACTCCCAGTCATACATATCCTTGCACCACTTGCTGAAACACTGGTAGTATTCACTATCATAAAAGCCGCTGTAGCCAAAAATTCTCCTGTCTACCCTGGCCTTCTGAATTTTACAATTATTTACATTTTTATTATATATTATACTTCCTCAGTTTGCAAGTTATTTATATAATCCATAAAGACAAAGATCCATCACTTTGCCATTTTTATAAACCGCTTTTCTCATGACACCTTCCAGCATAAAACCTGCTTTTGTCAAAACCCTTTTAGAAGCTTCGTTTTCTCCAAATACGCTGCCGGTAATTCGAATGATATCCATTTTATCAAAAGCTTCTTCACAAAATTTCTGTACCGCTTGTGTGGTAATTCCCTTACCCCAGTATTCTGTCATGAGTAAATAAGAAATATCTGCATCCTTTTCATAAACATCGGATTTCTTTTCTAAGGAGACCATGCCGACAATCTTCCCATCCACGACAACTGCTCTATATAAGCCATCTTTTTCGTCTTTATCAGCAACCATATTAAGCCACCAGTGTGCGTTATCATCTTTGTACGGA
>JAFPCE010000196.1 GCA_017390245.1 Selenomonadaceae bacterium | reverse complement strand
GTATTTGCATTCCTTATCCATTAACAAGCCTTGGCAATACCAATCACTTATAAAGTGATAGCAACTAATTATTGATTTAAATCATTTTTATTTTCAGCTAAAATCAAAATTTATTTAAGCAGGTTTCCTTACTTCTAAAGTAGATTGCACTAGCCCCATACAAAACGCTGATGTATTTCCCTGCCGTAAAATTTTACTTTAAGTCAGTCTTCAGGTACTAGCCAACATAGGTGAGGGAGCAGGCTGCTTTTCGTAACTTAATTATAACCAATGTCAAAAGCAGATGGCACTATCCCTAAACAAAAGCGCTGATGTGCTGCTTTTTTGTAATGAGCGCCCATCTTTTCGCAGAAACGTGGCCAATGCCTATAAATCCCATAAAAGCCTGATTGTGAGAAAAGCCAGCATGCACAGCACTGGCGCACCATGCAGAAGCCACCTACTCTCCTTATTGGCCATTCAGCGCCAAGGGATAAAAAGTATGTACTGCCCCCCTCCGCAGTACTTCTGGCTATGTTATCTGCTATACTTCCACACACAAAAAAGCCCAAGGCATTGCCTCAGGCTTCATTGTTTTGCATTTGCTTTTTAGTGGTTATATATCAGCAGCTGCTGATACACCCCAGAATGGGTATCAAAAGCCAATAAAAAATAGCCTGGCTGAAGCGGGATTGACTCCAGTCAGGCTCAGTAGGGGTACTCTATCTGTAAAAGGGATTTATCTAATTTTAGTTTTCCAGGGCTGCTCTTGCTGCTGCTCTGGACTTAATATCTCTTTCACGGTTCATGCGGTAAAGAGAGAACCGCTGGTATCTGCCCATGGACATGAAGTACAATACCAGGCCGATAACAGATACAATAGCTGCACAGAAGTATACAGCTGAGAAGCCATAAGCAGGTACTACACTGCCCAGGCAGTATGGACCAACACCGATGCCCAGGTCAAGGAGCACAAAGTAAGTAGATGTTGCTACACCTATCTGATGGGATGGTGCACAGTGTACAGCCAGGGCATGGCAGGCTGCAGTGATGCTGCCATAACCACCGCCCAGCAGCAAGCCCCCTGCCAGCAGGATGTAGTCGTTAGATGCTACAGCTATGGTCAGCATGGACAGTACCAGCAAAATCAGGGATGGATACAGCACGATATTACCGCCCTTATTGTCTAAAAGCCAGCCTGTTAATGGACGGCTCAGGAAAGAGGTTGCAGCAAAGAACAGGAAAAACAGCTGGCCGCCGATTTCTCCCATGCCGTTAGCTGCGGCATATTCACCCAGGTAGCTCAGTACTGTGGAGTAACAGATACCGCCGATAAAGGCTACCAGAGAAATGCCAATGGCATTTTTAGAAATGAAGTTACGCCAGGATACACTCTTCAGCTTGGAAAGCTCGTATTCATTCAAGGTACGCTCTGGCACCTTGATAAGTGTAGACAATACAAAGATAACCAATGTCAGTGCACTGCAGAAGTAAATGCTGGAGTTAAAGTCACCGCCATTAATAAAGGTTAGGGCTAAAAGCGGACCAACGGCAGATGCCAGTGTTACGCCTAAGGTGAAGTAACCAATGCCTGTACCCATTTTCTTAATAGGTACAATGGCTGCTACAATGGTGCTGGCTGCTGTAGAGGTTGAACCAAAAGCCAGGCCATGCAGCAGGCGTACTGCCATAAATACCTGTACGCTTGGAGCAAAGAGATATGCCAGCACAAAAAGGAAGTAGCAGGCTGTTCCTGCCAAAAACATCTTTCTGCGGCCAATAAAGTCTATGTAACGTCCTGCAGGAAGTCTTGCCAGCAGTGCACCTACGATAAAGAGGCCAGATGCCAGACCTGCCGTGCTGAGCTCTACATTCCACTTAGAAATGGAATAGCTGGTAGACCACAACATCAGCTGAAAATGTACGATATACACAAAGAAGTTAATACAGATATCAAAGATATAGCTTGAGGTCCAGAGTTTATCGCTATTGCCACCTGCCTCCTGGCTGTTTTTCTTGGTAACAGCTGCTGCATTTGCCTCAGCGCCGTCTATCTCTTTAGCCTTAACATGGCTTGCTGCCATTTTCTTTTGTACCGCTGGTGCTACCTCAGCATCCAGTGGCTGGTAAATATGGCGCTCCTCTGCCTCATCATCCTCCATACAGAGGTTATCTAAGCCCTTCAGGCCCTGAGTCATGATGATGCGCTCTGCATCCGCCTGGCCTACGCCCATTTCTTCAGACAGCTCATTTACAAAGCCCACATCATTGTGCAGCTGATGATGAGCCTGGGTATTATTTTCAAATTCTTTACTTTTCATATTAACCATCTCCCTTTGTGGCCCTATAATATGCTACAAAGGTCAATATGTCTAATATATGGATTTCATATAAAGCAATGCAGGTCATGCATAATAATATTATTTCACTATTATTTTCCTCCTTGAAAAAAGCCACGGGCATAACGCTAAAAATCACTGGTATGGCACTGTTTCAGCTGTCTCATAATTTTTAAAATTGCAATATGGCTTTTACAGCATTATG
>JAFPCE010000195.1 GCA_017390245.1 Selenomonadaceae bacterium | reverse complement strand
TTCTCACTCAGCGCCCCTATGGCATTGACAGTACAACCTTTAAAGCATCCAGACTTTTATTATCTGCTTTAAACATATACTAAAAAAGGACCGTGATTACAATAGCAATCACGGTCCTTTAAAATTCTCTTACTCTTCCTCAGTATGCTTAATACCAAACACAAGTTCGTCCAACAGTCCAATCAGCTGATTAATCTCAGGCTTAGAAATCTGTCCATTAGCACCAAGAGCCTCACCCTTGAGGCGCATCTCCTCACTAATGAGGGAAGAGAACAATACAAATGGAATATTCTCAAAGCGAGGATCACTGCGAACCAGCTTTAAGAGACGATGACCATCCATCTGAGGCATCTCAATATCAGAAATAATCACACGAACCTGATCCTCAATAGGAGTATCCTTCTTCAGCTGCTCAGACAGATACTGCCATGCATCCTGGCCATTGTTAAAGTCACGTACGAAACGGTAACCAGAATCATGGAGGGTAGAAACCAGAAGCTCACGCAGCAAAGGAGAATCCTCAGCACAAACAACATGAGTATTCACACGCTTTGCCCTGATATCAGCAGAAGCATTCTCAACAGTAGTCAGCTTAGCATTAATCTCAGGATTAATCTCAGCAATAATGGTCTCAAAGTCCAGCAGGAGGATAATCTTATCCTGCATCTTCACGATACCAACCACACGGGACTGGTCGCCAACCTCTGGAGCTGGCTCCATATTCTTCCAGGAAATTCTGTGAATACGGGAAACATTATCTACCAGGAAGCCAATGTTGTAATTGTTAATCTCAGTAACAATGATATTCTTAGGCTCTTCCTTGGTAGGTACATTCAGGCAGCGTGGTAAATTCACCAATGGAATTGCATTGCCACGCAAAGTGAACAAACCATCAATATATGGATGTGCCTGAGGCATCTCAGTAACAGGAGTACGGGTAATAACCTCACGAACCTTTGCTACATTGATACCATAATTAACATTACCAATACTAAACTCCACAATCTCGAATTCGTTAGTACCAGTTTCAAGAAGAATACCTTTCTTTTCTTCTGCTGCCATTCTATCGCCCCCACATTATTTCTCTCTCCAACTATACTTCCCATAGTTAAGATTAATTTACACTATTAAAAACAGAATTATACCTGTCTTATATTAAATTCGTTATTTCGACCTAAAATCCTGCTATGAGCGGAAAAAACATAAAATTATGCCAATTTACCTATGTATATTATAACCTTTATTTCAAATATGTCCAACCATCAGACTGGTAAATTAGTCCAGCTTTCTGCATGTGTCCCAGAGCCCGCTTAAAAGCGCCCTTGCTGATGTGGAATTTTCCCTTAATTAAAGCTGGTGCACTGCTGTCACTATAAGGCATTTTCCCATCATGCTGCTGCAGGAACATAAGCAGCTTCTCTGAATCCTCCTCCAGAGCCTCTGCCTTTACCGGACGCAGTGAAGCATTAAGCCTGCCATCAGGTCTGATATAGGTTACTCTGGCCTCTACGGTTTCACCAACACGGGGACGCTCAGGCACCTCCTTGTGGTCAATAAAGGCAATATAACGCTCTGTAGTCAGCAGGAACAAGCCCCTGTCAGTAATATTATATATAGAGCCCTTTATCATCTGGCCGATGCGCACATTTTCCGCCTTGACAGAGGCTCTGCGCATTTCGTCCTCCACCACCATGGTAGTAGCTAATCTGCCAGACTTATCAGTATAGAGCTTTGCCCATACTATCTCGCCCACCTGCAGCTTGCCGCGCATGCCGGCATAAGGCATAAAGATACCACGCTCAGCCCCGGCATCTAAAAAGGCACCATCCTTGGAAACGTTAATAACCCGCATCCTGGCAATCTGCCCTTCCTTCAGCTTTGGCACTCGCATGCTGGCCGTCAGACGGTGCTTTGGATCAAGATAAAGGAAAACCTTTACCTCATCCCCCACATGCACTTCCTCAGTCTGCTGT
>JAFPCE010000194.1 GCA_017390245.1 Selenomonadaceae bacterium | reverse complement strand
ATGATGGCAACAGCTATGGTGCTAAGGATATAGCAGCAGTCAGGGAGATTGCTGTTAATGCCCAGCGCCGCACCCTGGATTTTGCCCAGCTGGCAAGAGAAAAGGGATTCCCTTGCCATATTATTAGCTATGGTGCTACTCCTACCATTATGAATGATGTGGAGATACTGCCTGGCATCACTGAGCTGAGATTAGGCACATATATCTTTATGGATGCTTCCCAGGCAGAGGCTATTGGTACTCAGAAGCGCTGTGCAGCTACTGTACTGGCTACAGTTATGAGCCGTCCTACCAAAGACAGGGTGATACTGGATGTAGGTGCAAAAGGTCTCACAATGCAGAGCCGTACTGAGGGCATTTGTGCTGTTGAGGGACGGGGCAGCATGCTGGATTATCCGGGAGTACATATTAATAATATGTTTGATGAGCATGCCATTGTGTACTCTGAAAGCTTCCGGGAAGCTGTAAAGCTAGGGGACAAGGTGCGTATTATTCCTGTACATATCTGCCCTGTGGTAAACCTTTATCATGAGGCTTATCTGGTTAAGGGTGAGGATGTAGTGAAGACACTGAAGATTGATTGCCAGGGGAAGCTTAGGTAAATATAAAATTTAGCCACAGAATATACCTGTGTCAGAGCGCTCTCGCTACCGGGAAAAACTAAGGCGAGCAAGATTTTGTACCAAAATCTTGCTATATTACCGCCTAGTGGAACTAAGCTCTGTCTGGCAGTGGCCAGCCAGTCGCTAAGTACCAAGGCTCTCCAGGTTCTGACTTAAGGTATATATATGTGGCTTTAAGTAACAATAAATCTTCAGCTGAAAGAAGGGGGAAAAGAATGAAAATTGGTGTGATTGGCTGCGGGGCTCTTAGCCATGAGCTGGCTGCGAATTTAGATAAGGTTTTGCCAGGGAAGTTCCAATTTGCCGGCTTTTTAGCCAGAACTGCCAGCAAGGCAGAGGCTATGGCCAGTGAATATGGCGGAGAGGCTTTTACTGATATTGAGGCTATGCTGGCTGTTAAGCCTGACTATATTGTGGAAATGGCCGGCGTGCCGGCAGTAAAAGCTTATGGCCAAAGGGTGCTGCAGGCTGGCATTAGTTTAATAGTAGTATCTATTGGTGCATTGGCTGATAAGGCTTTGCTGGCAGAGCTGGAGCAGACTGCTCTGGCCAATAACAGCAAAATGTATGTAGTTAATGGTGCTGTAGGCGGCTTTGATGTACTGCAGACCATTGCTTTAATGAACCAGGCTAAAGGCTGGCAGTATAAGAAGGCTGAGATTGAAAATATCAAAGCTCCTGGCAGCATCAATGGTGCTCCTTACTTAGAGGGCAGAGAGCTTTCTGAAACAGAGGAGGAGCTTGTTTTTACTGGCAATGTACAGGAGGCTATAGCAGGCTTTCCTAAGAATGTTAACGTGGCTGTTTCTTCTTCACTGGCAGCTGAAGCTGATAATTATGAGGTCATCATCAAAAGTGTGCCAGGCTTAACAGAAAACAAGCACATTATCAGAGTGGATAACGGCATGGTAAGAGCGGAGATTGGCATATATTCCCAGCCTGATCCCGCTAATCCTAAATCCAGCACCTCTACAGCCTGGAGCGTTATAGCACTTTTGAAAAACCTGGTAGCACCAGTGGTATATTACTAACATATACATATAAAATTAGTGCATATAGAAGTATTATACCGCTGCTGTTAAAGTGCAACTCTATACTGTAAAAGATTTTTAGTGACAATAACTGCTTTGATTCTTCAAGGCAGTTATTTTGTTTTTTTATGTATTTTTTATTGACATATCATTTCAAAGTACTACAATAACATCCATAAGCTTTAGTTTATTAATGCATGAGAGAAAGGTTGTGTTATGTCTCAGAGCTGGGTATTGTGATTGGATATTTGTATATGACTGAAAATGTTTAATTAGAATATTTACTAGTGGCTTTGGGAGCTGGGCTTAAATTTATTATGGAATGGGTTGTGTTATGAAAAGCTTTAAGCTGACTGAAGAAGAAGTAAGGGAAATGACTAAGAGAGTCCCTACGCCATTTATGGTGGTTTCCGTGGAGAAGATTGCTGAGAATTACCGCTTTATGCGGCAGCACATGCCACGGGTTGGTATTTATTATGCCATTAAGGCAAATCCTGATAAGGCTATTCTGGAAACCCTGGCAAAAATGGGTTCCTGCTTTGATGTAGCGTCTGCTGGTGAGATTGAGTGTCTCAGCCAGCTGGGTGTGCCTGGGGACAAGATGATTTACGCAAATCCTGTGAAGAGTCCTAAGGGATTAACGACTGCAGCCAAACGGGGCGTGAGACGCTTTACCTTTGATGATGAAAGCGAAATCCCGAAAATGGCCCAGTATTATCCTGGAGCAGATGTGCTGGTGCGTATCAGCGTGCGGAACAACAAGGCTAAGATTGACCTTAATACCAAATTTGGTACTGCACCGGAGAAGGCACTGCCAATGCTGCAGATGGCGAAAAAACAGGGATTAAATCCAATAGGTATCTGTTTTCATGTAGGCAGCCAGTCCTTATCTACGGCAGCCTATGAGGAAGCTCTTTTAGTTACCCGGAAGCTTTTTGATGAGGCTGAAGCTTTGGGCATGCACTTAACTGATTTAGATATAGGCGGTGGTTTTCCAGTGCCAGACAGCGAGGGTCTGAAGCTGGATTTAGCCAACATGATGGAGTCAATTAACTATCAGGTGGACAGATTGTTCCCAGATACTGCTGTATGGGCTGAGCCTGGACGTTATATCTGTGGTACTGCTGTTAATCTGGTGGCATCTGTCATTGGTACGAAAAAGGACAGAAAGCAGCCATGGTATATCATTGATGAGAGCATTTATGGTGCTTTGTCTGGTATTATTTACGATCACTGGGAGTATCCAGTGGAATGCTTTGGCAAGGGCGCTAAGGAATGTGCTGTTATTGGCGGTCCTAGCTGTGATGGCATAGATGTGCTGTACAGGGATATTAATATCCGGGGCATGGAAATAGGGGATAAGATTCTGGTGTCTAATATTGGAGCTTATTCTACTGTTAGTGCTACCAGGTTTAATGGTTTTGAGATTGCGCCTACACTGGTGTGGGAGCAGCAGCCAGAGGCAAAAAAGAGCATGGGCCAGTCGCAGGATGCGGGGGAAGCTCAGGCAGTATAAAGAAGAAGGGACGTTGATTATTCAACGTCTCTTCTTTTTTATACATAATTAATAAGGTTTCTGCATAATGTTCAAAAAATATAACAATTTTCTTGCAATTTGTAGGATCAATATGCTAATATAATTACAAGCTATGCAGGTTGTTTTTGTACTATTTTTTGCACTGTTATATTTTTTAGCCACGATGAGTCCTGGATGAGTGGAT
>JAFPCE010000193.1 GCA_017390245.1 Selenomonadaceae bacterium | reverse complement strand
GCACAGTTTACATCATTTTCCACATAGCACTTCAGATGGCACTGTGCCTCCAGCCGCTGCTTTAAATTCAGCCCAGTATACCCAGGCAGATGCTTGCCTGCAAAAATAATGCTGCCTGTATCAGTGTTCACTACTCCTGCTGTAGAAACAGCAATACCGCTTAGATCGTATTTAAGCTTATATATTTCCACTGCCACAGCACAGTTTTTCACGATATGTTCTGCGCCCATAAAGGCTTCAGTAGCACAGCTGCCCTGCTCTATGATATTGCCCTGGTCATCAATAACACCATGCTTGATTTTAGTGCCGCCAATATCCAGGCAGGCATATAATTTTCTATTTACTTCAGAAAGCTCCTTCACTTCCCCCATTAATTTCTTTACTAATTCTTCATCACTTGGCATTTTCATCACCTGCAATCTGATTAGTTATAAATCCTTAGTAATATTATAAATATTTATGCAAAAATCACAAACAACTATTTAACAAATTGCAACAAAAAACCACCTGCCAGTGGCAAGTGGTCTCCATAATCCATTAATAATGAGGATGAGCCTTGACATAATCTACTGGACGGCTCCAGTCAACATGGACCTCAGTGTTCTCCCACAGGCGGGTAAGGGCCAGCTGAAAGCTTTCCACGTCAGCCAGCGGGTCAATAATCTCCTCAGAAAAATCCCTCAAGGTCTCATGTGGCACGCTGATGCGCTGCTTTTCACTTAAAAACTTCTCTGCATCCTGCACTGCCTTCTCATCATCCAGGCAGACCTTCACAGTATGTGCCTCTGTATCAAACTCTATCCAGCCAATAGAATTGCGGCAGCTGACTGCCACACTATATATCTTATCACTCATGACAAATACTCCTTTGCACTTTATACAATATATGCTTATTATACTTTATCTAAAATATTTTTGTCGAGAAAAATTTAGCACTAAGTACTAATTTTAGTTCAGCTTGGTATCAGAGGTATATACTGGCAGCTTTTTAAAGTATCTGCCATTAACCTCCATGACCTCCATCACTTCCATGCGGTAGAACTTCACCCGCCCAGCCTGCAATGGCTGTGGCAAGTTGCCTGGATTAGATATTTCATGCCAGCGGTATGGCACTGGATTGCCTTTTTCATCCTCATCATAGTACAAGGTATCCTCCGGTCCTGGCTCCTCCTGTCCGGTACACATAGGAAAATGCAGCTTAATCTGTTCAATAAACATGAGACATGTTTCCTCAGACATATCCAGTGTCCCTTCCTGAGATTCATCAGCGCCATTATAGGCTGCAATGAAAATAGCCTTGCCCCAGATAATCTGCTTATCATCCGGCGCTGGAAAACGGCGGTTAGGCTTCATGCCCAGTACAGCTGCCAGGTCATTAACCAGGATAAACAGGGAAATCCCCGGCTGTATCTCAAAAAATTCTACAGAACCATAATTGCCCTCCAGCAAATCCTGAATAGCTTCCTCGTGTCTGCCATGGTCAGCTGGCAGCCTGCAAATGGACGGCTCCTTGCCTGGCTCTATTAAAATTGCACGCATTAATCTTTCCTGCTTCATTGATTATCCCCCTGGAAATTTGCTTTAACATCATCCTATTATACATGAAAACCCTCTGGAAAAGAAACAATGTATTTTTCCTGGTTAAGGCTAGTCTGGCAAATGGCTGTATTCATTTGCAAAAAATCATCAAAAAAATGACCTGAACTACATTTTTCCCCTTTTGTCAAGACTTGTATCATACAAAATATTGTGCTAATATATGCCTAAAGAGGGAACTTCTAGAGTGTGCGTTATTCTTTCATTGTCTGGCCTACTCTTTTTATACGGGAACTCAAATTGTACTGTGGCTGTTGTAGCGCCTTGAGCGAGGAACAAAAGCAGATCTGAGGGTACCCACCTGCAATCGCAGGTTAGACCTGTTGGTCGACGGCATTTTGGAACCCACTTCAAGAGGGAGCTATCTTCGGATAGCTCCCTTTTCTGTTGCCCAAAAGTAATTATATTTTTTGCTTATACTTACTGTAAAGCAGCTTTTCTTCCTTGATTTATCCCTTATTTTACTCCTTGCTGATAAGCTCAATAGCAGCCTGCATCCTCTGACAGTTTTCCTCCATGGAATCCTCTGGGAAGAATGCTCGCACAGCCTGCAGCTGCTCCTCTTCATCATCTGCCACCACAACGCTGACCCTGTCACCTAAAATCCGCTTAGCCTGGTGCATTACCAGACGCAGATGCTCTGTATCTGTCAGCAGAATGTATTTGTTGGCTATATCGCTATGAGCCGCATTGACTATTTCCTCTACAGATGGTCCAGACTCATCACTGCCATCCACGATAACCATGGCACCGGCATCCTGCAGCTTCTGTACCTGTTCAGCATTGCTGGCCACCGTCATCAAGGCCAGTGGCATAATGAAGGACTGCTGCACCATAGCCATGGCATGAGGCTCTGCCATGATATTGATATGAATTTCCCCAATATGCCCCCAGGCCACCGCCAGCTCCAGAGCCTTGCCTGGATGATCTGAATGGAGATGGATAAACACAGCCTTGTGGCGCTTTTCCACCACCACAAAATTGCCGATAGCCTGCAGCTCCTTTTCAATCAGCTCTGTAGAAAGCTTGGTATTGGCCACTAAAAAGGACACACAATACGGATGCACCTTATCCTGCAGGGGACTTACAAAATTATCCTCATCCCGCAGCTTCAGATTGCTGGCCGCTCTGTTGGTAAAATTCAAAAGCGGTGATACAAAATTGCCCAGCAAGCCCTTTAAGCAGCCATCAAGAAATACCTGCATGATCATTTCACCAGAATCCCGCTTATCAGAGAAGCTGTCCCGGCTGGCCTGCACTGCTGCCCGCAAAATTTCCTCAATGGATAAGTTTGCTTTGACGGCATTAAATGCACCCTTAGCCACGATTTTCGATGCCACGATAATTGGCCGGTTTTTCTGCTCTGGCACAGCCCGCTGGGCATAGAGAATGCCATACTGGAATGCCTTGCCAAATTCCTGTGAGGTAGCAGTATACTTGCCTGCCAGCCCCTTGGCCAGACCGCGGAAAATCTGTGACAAAATCACGCCAGCATTGCCTCTGGCACCTAAAACTGAAGCATCTGCCACACGTCTGGCCAGCCCGCCAATGCTTTCGTTGACAGCCTCAGTTAAGGGCATCACAGCAGCACCCATGGTCCGGAGCACATCTGTCCCCGGTTCACCACAGTAAAAAAATTTGCCAGTTTTTTTGATGCTGTTTATATTTTCATATTCCAAGAGAAATTCACTGTAAGCACCTATAACCATGCGCTTATAATCGCTGCCACTGATTGTCTCTGTATTTTCTATCATAAATTGTCTCCTGTTATGAGCCCCCAAACCTTTCTCTGGGCCCTGTAAAATGTGCAAAATTATCTCTAATCGTATATAATATTAAATAAGTTACTAAAGAATTTTGTAGCTAGAAAAATGTATATATTATTTATATTCTATAAAAATCCAAATAAACCTTTTTATATATTAAAAAAGAAGGAGAACCCACATGGAAGATACTCGTTTAAACCAGGAAACTTCAGCTGCAGAAGCTGTACCAGCAGAAGAAACTGCTGCTCCTAAGCGGAAATATACCCGCCGCAGCACTACTGGTAAAACAGGTAAAAGAACCAGCAAAAAAACTGCCAAATCCAGTGAAACTGCTAAACGCAAGGAACGCATCTTTGCCCTGGATATCGGTACCCGCAGTGTTATCGGTATCGTTGCGGAAAAAGAGACTAATGGTCTGAAGATTATTGCTACTGAGCGCCAGGAGCACAAAACCCGTGCCATGCTGGATGGCCAGATTCACGATGTACCGCAGGTTGCTGCTGTTATTGAAAACGTCAAAAAAGCACTGGCAAAAAAAACCGGCCCGTTAAAAAGTGCTGCAGTAGCTGCTGCAGGCCGCGCACTTTATACTATGACCGCCTCTGCTGATATGGAAATCAGCGGCATTATTACTGCGGAGCAGGAGCGTTCCCTGGACTTTGCCGGTGTACAGGCTGCCCAGAGCAAGCTGGCTTCTTCTGATGCCATTGATGATCCTACCAAATATTATTGCGTAGGCTACAGTACCATCAAATATACCTTAGACGGCAGTGATTTAAAAACGCTGGTAGGCCAGAGAGGCAAGGTAGCTACAGCTACAGTTATTGCCACCTTCCTGCCTCGTCAGGTTATTGATTCCATGCAGTCAGCACTGCAGACCACCAAGCTGAATATGCACGCCCTGACCTTAGAGCCAATTGCCGCTATTAACGTACTGATTCCTCCTACCATGCGCCATTTAAATCTGGTGCTGGTAGATATTGGCGCTGGCACCTCCGACGTAGCCATTACCAAAAATGGTTCTGTTATTGCCTACGGCATGGTGCCACAGGCTGGCGATGAAATCACTGAAGCCATTTCCCAGCAGTTCCTGCTGGACTTTAACGTTGCTGAAAACATTAAGCGTGAAGCAGCTTTAGGCAATGACGTAACCTTCAATGATATCTTAGGCATGGAATACAATATGACAGCAGCAGAAGTGCTGGATCCGATTATGCCTAATGTAGAAAACTTAGCCAATGCCATTGCCAAGCAGATTATGGAATTAAATGGCAATGAATCACCACAGGCTATTATTCTGGTTGGTGGCGGTGCTCTGACTCCTAACCTCAGCAAATACGTTGCCAAGGTTCTGGACCTGCCAGCAGGCCGTGTAGCTGTACGCCATCCAGAGAAAATTGACGGCATCCTGGATATTCCTGAGGAGCTGAAGCTGCCAGACGCAGTTACTCCATTGGGTATCTTGAAGATTGCCTCCATTAATACCCTGCATTTCCTGAAGATATATGTCAATAACCAGGAATACAGCCTTTTCAACTTCCGTGATTTAACAGTGTCTGATGCCCTTTTAAATGCTGGCATCCAGTTAAAGAAGCTCAACGGCCGCCCTGGCCTTGGCGCAATGCTTACCATTAACGGTGAAAACAAATTTATCCCTGGCACTATGGGCACTATGGCACGGCTTACTGTTGACGGCCATCCAGCTAACCTGGACACCCCGATTCATGCTGACAGCCACATTGAGGTAACACCAGGAGAAAACGGCACTACCCCTGAGGTAACCCTGGAGGATGTTATGGAAATTCCGCCGTCCTTCAATGTGTACATCAACGGCACAGAAACCCAGATTGCCGCCCAGTTTACCATTAATGACCAGCCAGCAAAGCCTGGCCAGCTCTTACTGGATAACGATATTGTCACCAGCACTGATACCAGAAGCTTAGGTGAGGTCCTGCAGGCTGCAGGCCTGCCTCCAATGGGCAAAAAGGTGCTCTACACCTTAAACGGCAAGGATTCTAAGTACACTATTTCTCCTCACATTCTCCTTAACGACAATGAAGCACCTCTTTCCACAGAGGTACATAAGGGGGATTATATTGAATATACTGCTCCAGACCTGCCAAAGCTTGGTGATGTGTTAAATGTGTCTGAGCTTGATGCCTCTCTGGTTATCTACTACGAAGGCCAGGAACATAAGATTCCATCTGCTTCTATTTCCCTGGAGGTCAATGGCCATCCAGCCAGCATCAACACCCTGATTGAGGATGGCAGCGAGGTTCGTTATATGCAATCCATGCGGGCTGCCACTACTGTAAGTGATGCTCTTCTAGCAGTAAGCTTCCAGCCACCAGCTGCCTCCAGCCGTGTATCCTTTACTATT
>JAFPCE010000192.1 GCA_017390245.1 Selenomonadaceae bacterium | reverse complement strand
TTTAGAATGTAACTAATGAGAAAAATTGGCCAGTTAAAGCTTGTAGGATTTTTTTGTAATATACTATAGGATAAAATTTAAATTATGCTTGAAATAATCATCTGAAATTATTATTTATTATTGACTATTTGGGGAGTTTGTTATAATATTGACAAAGAATTGAAATTTTGTGATGGTGGAATTGATATTATGTTCAATTGTCGCAAAATTCAAATAAGGTATGGCACATTTTTAAGGATGGAAGCTTATGCCTAATGTGTATTATAAAAAAATGGGGGATTGTTATGGTAAAGGACAAAGCTACGGTTGTCATCGTCGGTGGCGGTGCTACAGGCGTTGGTATCCTGCGTGACTTGTCAATGCGCGGAATCGAAGCCTTATTGATTGAGAAGCTCGATATGGTCAACGGTGCCAGCTCTCGTTATCATGGTCTGCTGCACAGCGGTGCAAGATATGCTGTACGTGACCAGGAAGCTGCAAGAGAGTGTATCGAGGAGAATCAGATTCTTCGCAGAATCGGTAAATCCTGTGTTGAAGCAACCACAGGTCTTTTCGTGCGTGTTGAGGGCGATGACCCTCAGTTCGAGGCTGACTGGGTAAAGGGGTGTGCTGAGAGTGGTATTACTGCTAAGCATATCAGCCCAGAGGAAGCACTTCGCTTGGAACCAAATCTTTCCCGTAAGCTGCTTGCTGCATATGAGGTACCAGATGGTGCTATTGATGGTTTCCGTATGTCCTGGCAGAATTTACAGTCTGCTGCAAGATATGGTGGCCGTTACAAGACTTATACTGAGTTAATTAAGATTAATGTTGAGTCCGGTGCTGTAAAGAGCATCACTGTTCGCGATAATGTTACCAAGGAAGAGTACGAGATTGAGTGCCAGATCCTTGTTAACGCTGCTGGTCCTTGGGCTGGCAAGGTTGCTGAGATGGCAGGCCTGGAATGTTCTGTAAGCCCTTCCAAGGGTACTTTGATTGCATTCAATCAGAGAATTTCCAACCGTGTTGTTAACCGTCTCCGCAAGCCTTCTGATGGTGATATTTTCGTACCACATGGTTCTATTACTATTTTGGGTACTTCTTCTATTACTATTGAAGATCCAGAAGATACTTCCACCTCCTGGGATGAGGTTGAGAACCTCATGAAGACTGGTGAGGGTGTATTTGAACATCTTCGTGACTATCGTATCCTGCGTGTATTCGCTGGTTCCCGTCCACTGTATGTTCCTAAGGGAGCAGGCGCAGGCCGTAATGCATCCCGTGGCTTCGTAACCATTGACCATGAGACCAATGGCGACGGCCTGAAGGGCATGATGACCATCTGCGGTGGTAAGTTCACTACCTACCGTCTGATGGCTGAGAAGTTCTGCGATGTTTTAGCACCTAAGCTTAACAATACTGCTAAGTGCCGTACTGCTGAAGAAGAGCTTGTTCCAGCTGTTTCTGAGGCTGAGAAGAAGGCTGCACGCCAGTACTTCCCATCCTACGGTGTTAACCTTGCAGCTACCCGTCTTGGTGTAGAGAAGTTCAAGGATGTTGTTGAGACCTTGAAGAAGGAGCCTGAGACCCGCGAAGTTATCTGCGAGTGCGAGAACGTAACTATGGCTGAGTTACAGCGCATTGCTGCTGAGCCTACCAGCCACAGCATTGCTGATGTTAGAAGAAGAACCCGTCTTGGCATGGGTACCTGCCAGGGTAACTACTGTGCTCTCCGCAGTGCAGCAATTGTTAACAAGCTCTTTAAGAATAAGCTTGAAGACTGCAGCGATTCCCTGTCTGATATGAAGAACTTCCTCCAGGCTAGATGGAAGGGTATTACTCCTGTAATGGCTGGCAAGACCCTTCGAGAGGCATGTATGAACTGTTGTTTAATGTAAATGGGGGTAGACGAGGATGAGCAAATCTGATGTAGTTGTTATCGGTAATGGCTTCGCTGGCTTGATGTCTGCGTTAGTTAGTGCTGATCAGGGTAAGAAGGTAACACTGCTATCTTATGGTGCAGGTACATTCCCATTGAATAGCGGTGTAGTAGATGTTTTAGGTTATGATGATGCTGCAAAGCTGGTTGAGTGCCCTATCCAGGCTATCGCTGGTTTAAGTGAAGAGCATCCATATAAGAAGATTGGTGCTACTGCTCTTGAGGATGCTGTTGATTTCTTCAAGAAGACTGTAGCAGCAGAGGGCTTCCCTTATGTTGGTTCCTTAAAGGAACAGCAGTGGGTTATTACCGGTATTGGTACTTTAAAGCCAACCTGCTTAATTCCAGAGTCTATGCAGGCTTCCAAGTGCTTTGATGCTAATGAGATTGTTCTCGTTGGTGTTAAGGGCCTGAAGGATTTCTATGTAGATATGCTGAAGGACAATCTGGTTAAGGAACTGGGTAACGACAAGAAGTACACTGTGGCTGCTATCGATACCTATATTACTGGCCGTGATTTAACCACTAGAGACGTTGCTAGATGGGCTGACAGTGAAAAGGGCTATGCTGAGCTGGTTTCCCAGCTGAAGGGCTATGCTGGTGAGGGCAAGGTTATCCTGGTTCCTCAGATTCTTGGTTCCCAGGGCAACGCTGTATATACCAAGCTTGTTAAGGAGCTTGGCTGTGATGTAGTTGAGACTACTGGCATGCCACCTTCTGTTAATGGTATGCGTCTCCGTGATGTACTCTTGAGTGCATTGAAGAAAAAGGGCATTCGGGTTATTGAGAATGCAAAGGCTGAGGAAGCTATTACCGAGGGTAACAAGGTTACTGCTATTATGGCAGGCGGTGAGGTTCGTGCTCAGAAGTACGAGGCTGACAAGTTTATCCTGGCTACTGGTGGCTTCTACAGCGGCGGTATCACCATGCGTGATTTTGGCGAATACAATGAAGGCGTATTCGGTTTACCAGTACAGGGCGACTGCGTAGAGGAGAAATGGGTTAATAAGCAGCTCTTCTCCGATAAGAAGCAGGGCTTTGCAATGGCTGGCGTAAGAGTTAATGATTCTCTGCGTGGTGTGGATGAGTCCGGCAATGTAGTTCTTGAGAACGTATACGTTGTAGGCCGCAACCTGAGTGGTTACGATTTCTGCTTTGAGCATTCCGGCAATGGTGTAGCTTTGGCTTCTGCCTATAAAGCTGCCAAGGCTTGATTGAAAGGAGTATTATATTATGGAGTTAGAAGAAAGAGCCAGAGATTCGGCTGATAATTGTATTGCCTGCACATCTTGTATTGCAGTGTGCCCAATTACTAAGGCCAATCCTGAATATAAAGGACCAAAATTGGTAGGTCCAGCTCATAGTCGTATGCATTTCTCTGATCCAAGCGATTATGAGGACACTTTAATGTTATGTTCCAACTGTAAGAACTGCGATATCACCTGTCCAAATGGTGTATCCGTAGCTACTCTGAACATGTTAGAGCGTGCTAAGTACTTTAAAGCTCATCCTGAGAAGCACACTCAGGCTGATAAAATGCTGAGCCACAACTTCCAGATGGCAGATATACTGAACAAGATTCCTCTTGGCAAGACCTTTGCAAACCTTGGTATGTCCATTGGTGAGTCTCTGGGCATGATGGGCATGATGGGCATCGCTTCCAAGCGTACTACTCCACGCTTTGCTACTACTTATTTCCGTGATCTCTTTAAGAGCATTAAACAGCCAAAGAGCGATAAGAAGGTTCTCTTCTATCCTGGCTGCTTCATTGATGTTAACCAGCCAGAGGTTGGCGTAGCATTTGTTGAGGTTATGAATGCTAATGGTTATGAGGTTCTCATGGACAACCGTTTCGTATGCTGCGGTTCTCCATTAGTTGTTGCTGGCTACATGGATGAGGCACGTGAGCATGCTGACAAGAATGTAGCTATCATCAGCGAGTATGCTGCTAAGGGCATTCCTGTTGTTGCTTGCTGTACTTCCTGCTCCTTGATGCTGAAGAATGAGTACACTGAACTCTTCGCTCAGTCTGAGATGAAGGAAGCTGCAAAGAATGTATATGATGCATTCGAGTTCTTGAGAATTCTCGAGGAGAAGGGCGAGCTGAAGCAGGTTAAATTCAGCCCTGATCATAAGTTCATTTATCATGCTCCTTGCCATTTGCGTGCACAGGGCATGGGCCTGCCAGCACTTGATATGCTGCAGGAAATCGGTGTTGATATTGTTAATGCTGATGCAGGCTGCTGCGGTATGTCCGGCAGCTATGGCTTCCATGAGAAGAACTATGAGACTTCCATGAAGGTTGGTTCTGCATTGTTTGATGCTATCAAGGCTGATGACTACCACAAGGTTGTATGTGACTGCGGTACTTGCCGCATGCAGATTGAGCATGGCACTGATGTAAAATCTGTTCATCCAATTCAGGTATTAGCAAAGGCTTACAAAAAAGCTTAAGTTGTGTTATAATACCAAATGTGGTATTATATAGATGAAATGATACAAGGTAATCATTTGGGGAAATGACTGGAGGCCCCTGGGCCTCCGTAACCTGTATCTTTCATATATACAGAAATGCTTTGAGAGGGGCTTTCTGGGGTAATAATCATTATATTTATTTAAGAGGGGGATTTTTCATTATGGCAAAGAAGTATGTAATGGCGTTAGACGCAGGTACCACTTCTAACAGAGCAATCATCTTTGATGAGAACTCCAAGATCGTTGGTGTAGCACAGAAGGAGTTCACTCAGTACTTCCCAAAACCAGGCTGGGTTGAGCATGATGCTGAGGAAATCTGGAGCACCATGTGCGAGGTTATGAAGGGTGCTTTGGCACAGAGCGGTTTGGATGCAAGCGATATCGCTGCTATGGGTATCACCAACCAGCGTGAGACTTCCGTTGTTTGGGATAAGAACACTGGCCGCCCTGTTTATAACGCTATTGTATGGCAGTCCCGTCAGACTGCTCCAATTGTTGACCGTCTGAAGGCTAAGGGCTTAGTTCCTGAGTTCAAGGAGAAGACTGGTCTGACTCTTGATGCATACTTCTCCGGTACTAAAATTACCTGGATTCTCGAGAACGTAGAGGGTACTCGTGCTCGTGCAGAAGCAGGCGATTTGATTTTCGGTACTATTGATACTTGGTTAATCTGGAAGTTAACTGGCGGCAAGGCTCATGTAACTGATTACTCCAATGCTTCCCGTACTTTGATGTACAACATCAAGGAGTTAAAGTGGGATGACGCTCTCATGGGTTACTTGGATGTTCCAAAGTCCATGCTTCCTGAGGTTCGTCCATCCTCTGGCGTATATGGCTATGCTGATCCTTCCATTCTCGGTGCTCCAATTCCTGTTGCAGGTGCTGCAGGTGACCAGCAGGCAGCTCTCTTTGGTCAGAACTGCTTCAACCCTGGTGATGCAAAGAACACCTATGGTACTGGCTGCTTCATGCTGATGAACACTGGTACTGATATCTATGATTCCAAGAACGGTCTGGTTACTACCATCGCTTGGGGCTTAGATGGCAAGGTTGAGTATGCATTAGAGGGTTCTATCTTCGTAGCTGGTTCCGCTATTCAGTGGCTCCGTGATGGTGCTCGCATGGTTGACTCCGCTCCAGATTCTGAGTGGGTTGCTAAGAAGGTTCGTGACACCGCTGGTGTATATCTCGTTCCTGCATTCGTTGGTCTCGGTGCTCCATACTGGGATTCCAATGCTCGTGGTATGATTATCGGTATTACCCGTGGTACTACCAAGGCTCATATCGTTCGTGCAACCTTAGAGTCTCTGGCATATCAGACTAAGGACGTTTTAGGCGCTATGGAAGCTGATTCCAATATTAAGCTGGCTACCTTGAAGGTTGATGGCGGTGCTGTTGCTAACAACCTCATGATGCAGTTCCAGGCTGATATCCTCGGCGTTCCAGTTGATCGTCCACAGGTTATTGAGACTACTGCTCTTGGTGCTGCTTACCTGGCAGGTTTGGCTGTAGGTGTTTGGAGCAACAAGGAAGAGCTGAAGACTGCTTGGAAGCTGGATGTTCGCTTCGAGCCTGTAATGCCAGCTGAAGAGGCAGCTAAGCTGTACAAGGGCTGGAAGAAGGCTGTTAAGCACTCCATGCATTGGCTCGATGACGAGGAGTAATCCTTACGGATATATTGCTTGTTAATCACTAGAAATTCATCATCCCGTTGCCGGTCTCAGGGGGGACTGGCAACGGAGATGGATTTACGACTGTCTTCGGATAAGTCATAGAGGTATTATTTATTATTTATCGAAAGAGGGATGTAAAAATGGATAATTTGTTAGGCGAGTTCTTAGGAACCATGGTACTGATTGTATTTGGTTGCGGTGTTAATGCAAACATGAGCCTGGGTAAGACCTGTGGTCATGGCGGTGGCTGGATTTGCATAACCACTGGATGGTGTTTTGCAGTATTAATGGGTGTTTATACTTCTGTAGCTCTGGGTGCTCCTCAGGCTGACTTGAACCCATCCGTTACTATCGCTAAGACTTTGGCTGGTGTTTACACTTGGGGCCAGTTCGCTGCTACTTCTTTAGTACAGATTCTTGGTGGTGTTCTTGGTGCTATCATCGTTTACCTCGCTTATCTCCCACATTGGGCTGAGACTGAGGGCAGCAAGTTAGGCGTATTCTCCACTGGTAATGCAGCTGGTAATCAGGCTACTGCATTCATCTGCGAGTTCATCGCTACTTTCTTCTTAATGTTCCTCATCTGGTGCATTTTCTCCAAGGGTGTTGGCGGTACTGTAGGTCTTGCTCCTGGCTTTGGTCCATACCTCGTAGGTATGCTCATCTGGGCTTTGGGTCTTTCCCTTGGTGGTCCTACCGGTTATGCAATGAACGCAGCTCGTGACCTCGGTCCTAGAATTGCTCATGCAATCCTCCCTATCCCTGACAAGGGTGACGGCAACTGGGGTTATGCTTGGGTTCCTGTTGTAGCTCCTCTTTGCGGTGGTGTATTTGCGTATGTAGTTGCAAGTGCAACTGGCATTTTGGGCTAATAAGAGTTGATGGCTTGCTTTTACAGCAGGTTTAAGTAAGTTTACATCCCCGCTTATGGCCACATAGGTGGGGATGTTTTTTTAGAGAGGTTTTTTATTAATTATTAATAGGAGGGGTTTCTTGTGAAAAAAATTATTAATGCAATTGACAAAGTTGAGGAAGAAATGATTCTGGGTTTGGTTAAGTCTGCACCAGACAAGCTTCGCAAATTAGATTGTGGCAACGTAGTTGTACGTGCACAGAAGAAGGAAGGCAAGGTTGCTTTAGTAAGTGGTGGCGGCAGTGGTCATGAGCCAGCACATGGCGGCTATGTCGGCGAAGGTATGTTAGATGGTGCAGTTGCAGGTGCAGTTTTCACATCTCCAACTCCTGATCAGATTTTTGAGGCAATTAAGGCAGTTGCAACTGATAAAGGTGTTCTCTGCGTTGTTAAGAACTACACTGGTGATATAATGAACTTTGAGATGGCTATTGATATGGCTAAGGATGAGGGCATTGAGGCAGATTATGTAGTAGTAAACGATGACGTTGCAGTTAAGGATAGCTTGTATACTACTGGCCGTCGTGGTGTTGCTGGTACTATCCTGGTACACAAGATTGCTGGTGCATTGGCTGAGACTGGTGCAAGCCTTGCTGAGGTTAAGGCAGTAGCTGAAAAGGTTATTGAGAATGTTCGTACCATGGGGATGGCAATTACTGCATGTACTGTTCCAGCAGCGGGCAAGCCTGGCTTTGAGTTGACCGAGGAAGAGATGGAAATCGGTATCGGTATTCATGGTGAGCCTGGTACTAGCCGTGAGAAGATTAAGACTGCAAATGAGATTGCTAATGAGCTGTTAACTAAGATTACCGACGATATTGATTTCGCTGGCAAGGAAGTAGCAGTTATTGTAAATGGCATGGGTGGCACTCCTTTGATGGAGCTCTACATTGTTAACAACTATGTAAGCGACTTCTTAAAGGATAAGGGCATCAAGGTTTATGATACCATGGTAGGTAACTACATGACTTCCATTGAGATGGCTGGTTTCTCTATCACCCTGCTCCGTCTGGATGATGAGTTAAAGGCTCTCTACGATGCAAAGGCTGATACCCCTGCTTTGAAACGTTAATCTTACAAGATAATGTTTTTTGATAGGAGTTGTTTAAAACGATTACTAGTGAAAAGATGATAGAAATCCTGAAGGCTATGGCTGCCCGTATTGATAAGGAAAAGGATTTCTTAACAGAGTTAGACAATGAAATTGCTGATGGTGACCATGGTATCAACATGGCAAAGGGCTTTAATGCTGTTGTGCCTAAAATTGAGGCTATGGCTGGCAAGGATATTGGTTCCCTGCTGAAGACTACTGGTATGACACTGGTATCTACTGTTGGTGGTTCTGCTGGTCCTTTATATGGCACCGCTTTCATGAAGGCTGGTGCAGCTTTAAAGGATAAGATGGAAATCGATGCTAATGATCTCATCGCTGCTGTTGATGCTGCTATTGGTGGTATCCAGATGCGCGGTAAGGCTGTTGAAGGCGAAAAAACCATGCTGGACGCTATCTGCCCTGCACACAAGGCTTTCAAGGCTGCTATTGAGGCTGGCGAGGATGTAAAAGCTGCTTTAGGCAAGGCTGTTGAGGCTGCTCAGGCTGGTGTTGAGTATACCAAGACCATTAAGGCAACCAAGGGCCGTGCAAGCTACATTGGCGACAGAAGCATTGGCCATCAGGATCCAGGTGCAACCTCTGCAACTTATATGTATGAGGAGTTCCTGGCAAATATCTAAGAGGTTAGAGTAACTTTAATAAAGTGGGGAGGCTTGCTTCCTCACTTTATTTTAGATTATATTGGTATATAGTTACATACAATGTTTAGGATGTGAAAAGAAAAATATGGTAGGTATAGTAATAGTTTCTCATAGCCAGAGACTGGCTGAAGGTGTAGTGGAGTTAGCTAAAATGATGGCATCTGATGCTCATATTGTAGCAGCAGGTGGCTTAGAGGATGGCACTCCTGGTACAAGCTTTGAAAAAATCAGCAATGCTGTTGAAGAAGTTTATTCTGAAGATGGCGTTGGTGTGTTAATGGATATGGGCAGTGCAGTTATGACCACTGAAATGGTTATAGAGGCAATGGAAGACAAGAAGATTGTCATGTTAGATGGTCCAGTTGTTGAAGGCGGTATTGTTGCAGCACTGGAGGCATCTATGGGCACACCATTAGATGAATTGCAGTCTAAGGTAGACGAAGCAAGGGAAACGAAAAAGCTAGATCTATAACTTACCTGTAGCCTGATGTGCAAAAGGGGGAATAATATGGATACAAATCCAATAGATGAAAGCATGGTGGCAAAGCTGAAAAACATCCGCTGCTTTCTCTTAGATATGGACGGTACAATTTATTTAGGTGATAAGCTGCTGCCTAGAGCAGGTGGATTTATTCAGTATTTGCGTTCATCTGGCCGCAGCTTCATCTTTATGACCAACAATTCATCTAAGGATAAGGCAAGTTATGTAGATAAACTGTCAAATCTGGGAATAAAGGTAGATACTGACGAAATTCTGACTTCTGGTGAAGCGACCTGTATTTACCTAAAATCCATTGGTGTTGAGCGGGTATATTTGATGGGGACTCCGGAGCTTGAGGCAGAATTTAAGCGCTGGGGTTTTGTATTGACAGAAGATAAGCCAGAATATGTGGTTTTAGGGTTTGATAAAACTCTGACCTATCAAAAGCTGGTAATTAGCTGTGATTTTCTGCGTAAGGGTGTACCTTTTGTGGCAACCCATCCAGATATTAACTGTCCAATGGAAAATACCTACATCCCAGATACAGGAGCTATGATTGAGCTTATAAAAGCTTCTACAGGAGTTTCTCCAAAGGTTATTGGCAAGCCAAACAAGGAAATAATAGAAAGCGCCTTCAAGAAATTTGGCAATAAATTCACTAAAGGTGAATTTGCCATGGTAGGCGACAGGTTATATACTGATGTGGCAACAGGTAAGAATGCGGGTATATGCTCTATACTGGTATTATCTGGAGAATCAACCCTGGAGGATGCAGAGAAATCCCTGGTTAAACCTACTGTCATTGCGCAAAATGTAGGGGAAATCATGGATGTTCTGAAAGTTATAGACAGCCAGAAATAAAAGCAAGATAAATATCGCATTGCAGATAAATAAGTACGTAAAGCTTATAAGAAATATAAGTTATGTAGTTATTTAAGCAATGCGATTTTATTTTGCCCAAAATATGTGTTATAATCTATGTGGATAAAAAGGAGTGATTTTTTGCGCGGTAGTTTGTGTCTTTTGTTAGCATCCTTCCTGTGGGGAACAACCTTTGTGGCCCAGCTGGTAGGTATGGACAATATTGGTCCCTTTACTTATGGCATGGGAAGGTATATTATAGGCTTTTTCGTAGTTCTTCTGATTTGGGCAGCTTTTAGCAAGCAGCGAAAAAAGGCTAAGGAGAACCAGGTGTATTACCCAGGCTGGAAAATTGGACTGGGTGCTGGCTGCATTATGTTTGTGGCATCAGGTGTACAGCAGATAGCTTTGCTATATACTACTGCGGGGAAAACAGCTTTTATAACCTGTCTTTACATTATTTTTGTACCGTTGCTGGCTATGCTGATTGGTAAAAAAATACGGCTGGAAAACTGGCTGGGAGCTGTGGTAGCAGTGACAGGTTTGTATTGCCTTTCAGTAAAAGGTGATTTTAGCCTGAATTTTGGTGATGTTCTGGCATTTATCTGCTCAGTTTTCTGGGCTATACATATACTGTTTATTGATAAGTATGCAGGGATGGCAGATAATATTGAGATTTCAGCAGCCCAGCTGGGCATGTGTGCAATTCTCAATACCATATTTGCCTTTGCCATTGAAACAGTAGCCTGGGAGTCAATTGCGGGAGCTGCTATACCTATACTGTATGCAGCAGTTATGTCATCAGGCATTGCCTTTACGCTGCAAATTGTAGGACAAAAGACAGCAGAACCGGCTACGGCAGCTGTTATTATGAGCCTTGAGTCCGTATTTGGTGCTCTGGGCGGATGGCTCATTCTCAATGAGCAGATGTCTGGTGTAGAAATAATGGGCTGCGTACTGATGCTGGTAGGCATGCTGATTACTCAGGCAGGGGTTATAATGAAAAAACGGAGAATACAGGCATAAGGATAGAATCAATGCTTAATATAAAGGAGGCGCAGTTAATGAGCGAAACACAGGACGCCATTCAGAGTGCTTATATTAAAATTAAGATTATAGGTGTTGGCGGCGGTGGCAACAATATCTTGCGCAGATTAGCAAATGATGGTTTTGATAAAAGCCAGCTGCTGGCTGTTAATACCGATGTAAGACAGCTTAAGCTTTTAGATGCAGAGGGGATTCCAGCCCTCTTAATTGGCACTGCAGTTACCAGAGGCCGTGGCACTGGCGGTGATGTCAAGAAGGGCCAGGATGCTGCTATTGAAGATAAGGAAGCAATTGCCCAGGCAGTGGCTGGGGCAGATCTTGTCTTCCTTACTGCAGGCATGGGCAAGGGTGTAGGTACAGGTGCAACTCCTGTTGTAGCTAAGATTGCCCATGATATGGGAATACTGACTGTGGGCATGGTAACTATGCCATTTTCTCATGAGGGTGAGAGAAAAACTACTACTGCACAGGCAGGTGTAGAATTGCTGCGCCAGAATATGGATGCTCTGGTAGTGGTTAATAACGATAATATTCAGCGATTGCCAGAGTTTAGCCACATATCTGTGGGTGAAACCTTTCTGATGGTAGATGAGGTATTGCGCCAGTCCATCAGCAGCATTGTAGAAATGATTGAAACTACAGGCTATGTAAATGTTGACTTTGCTGATGTTACTACCATTTTCAGGCAAGGCAGGGATAGCGAAGCTATCATGGGAACAAGTGTGGCTGATAATGCACTGCAGGCACTGAAGGAAGCTATTAACAGTCCTTTGATTGATACCTCCATTAAGGGCGCCCGTGGCGTTATCTTCAACATTACCAGTACCAATAAGCTGGCTTTAGAGGATATAGCTGAAGCTAATATGTTCCTGTGTGAAAATACACATCCTGATGTTAACAATATTTTCGGTTTGGTTCAGGATCCTAAGCTGGAGGGGAAGGTAAGAGCAACTGTAATTGCTACCGACTTTGATCCTCAGGTTCTGGCAGAGGCTAAAAGTGGTATTGCCCCAATCCAGTTTGGCGGTGGTAAAACTGCCCGGCCTGCAACAGCTGCTCCCTTACTTTATGAAAATCAGAATCAGCCAGTGCCAGCTTCCAATGAACCAGATATCTTTGGCTTTATGAAGCGGCCTGAATCAGCAGTTAATAGATTTTCTACTGATTTCACTAAGAAGGATTAATGATGCAGGAAAGATTTGCTAGAACCGGCCTGCTGTTAGGTGAGGCTGGTATGGAAAAACTGGCTGGCAGCCGCGTGGCTGTATTTGGTATTGGCGGTGTGGGCTCCTACGTGACAGAAGCACTGGCCAGGAGTGGTATTGGCCATTTCATACTGGTGGACAATGACACTGTCAGCATCACCAACATTAACCGGCAGCTCCATGCTAATTCACATACGGTGGGAAAAGCAAAAACTGAACTTATGGCACAGCGTATCATGGATATTAACCCTTTAGCTGAGGTTCAGGTATTAAACAGCTTTTATAGTGCAGAAAACAGAGAGGTTTTTACTCTCGGCCATATTGATTATTTAGTGGACGCTATTGATTCAGTAGCGTCCAAAATTGATTTAATACAGCAGGCCCAGGAACGAAATATACCTATTATCAGCAGTATGGGCACTGGCAACAAGCTTAACCCAGCGGAGCTGGAGGTCGCAGATATTTACAAAACTACAGTGTGTCCTCTGGCAAGAGTCATGCGCCAGAGATTGAAAAAGGCTGGTATCAAGAAGCTGAAGGTGGTTTACTCCAAAGAAAAGCCTTTGGAGCACCAGCCAATTCCTGAGGAATTTCGTGAGGATGCAGCAGGTGACAGGCCAACGGTAGGCAGTGTTGCCTTTGTACCGTCAGTGGCAGGACTGATTATAGCCAGCGAGGTCGTTAAGGATTTGTGTGCATTTGCTGTGTAAAGCTTTGTTCATTCATGTAAGACAGGTATACAGTATTTTTACAGAAAATCTAAAAAAACAGTAGTATATTTTTGAAGTTATGCTATAATGTTATATGTTATATACATTTGTTATATTATTAATGGATGAATGTAAGCAAGGGGGATGTCATATGAAACTGTTTAGTAAATTGTCTTTGTTAAGTGTAATGCTGGTAGTAGTCATTGCTGCATTAGCAGGCTGCGGCGGCGGCAATAAATTCTTAAATATTGCTACTGGTGGTACTGCAGGTACTTACTATCCAATTGGTGGTGCTATGGCGGAAATCCTGAACAAGGAGATTCCTAATATGAATGCCAGTGCACAGAGTACTGGTGCAACTGTAGCCAACATTAACATGCTGAAGGAAGGCTCTGTAGATTTAGCCATCGTTCAGAATGATATTACCTATTATGCTGCTAATGGCATTGAGATGTTTAAGGATAAGAAAATTGAGAACCTGCGCGGTATTGCAACTCTCTATCCTGAGACTTGCCAGATTGTAACTCTCCAGAGCAGCGGTATTAAGGACATTGCTTCCTTAAAGGGCAAACGTGTAGCTGTTGGTGCTGCAGGTTCTGGTGCAGAGGCAAATGCCCGTCAGATATTAGAGGCTTATGGCATTACCTATGATGATATTGATGAGCAGTTCCTGTCCTTCGGTGAGGCAGCAAGTGCTTTGAAGGATGGTAACGTTGATGCAGCTTTCTTAACTGCTGGTTATCCTACTGCAGCTGTACAGGATATTGCTTCCCAGAATGCAGTTCGCCTGTTAGGCGTTGATGCAGAGCATGCTGATAAGCTGATTGCTAAGTATCCATATTACACCAAGGTAGTTATTCCTGGTAAGACTTATGGTGACTTCGCTGATGAGGTTCCAGCTGTATCTGTAATGGCTATGTTAGTATGCACTGACAAGATTGATGATAAGCTTGGTTATGATATTACCAAGGCATTGTTCAGCAACTTAGATAGAATTAAGGCAGCTCATGCTGTTGGTAAGTTCATTACCAAGGAAAAGGCAATGGAAGGTATGCCTATTACTATGAATGCAGGTGCTGAGAAATTCTTTAAGGAGTAATAACCTTAAGGAACAATTCTGAAAGGAAATTGAGGGGCTGTAGGCAGAGTCGTCCAAAGACGGACGTTTTCAGGAGCAGGTTGAATGCTTCGCTCTGATACAGTCCCTTTTGTTTATTATGAACAAAGCAATTAAATTATGCTGTATACTGCTGGTGATTGTGCTGGCAGCTGCAGCAGGCTGGTGGGGAACAAGGCCATATCTGTACATGGAAGCATCAGGTGTGATTATTACAGCTGTGCCTGCCAAGGCAGATTTGCCCTTTGATATTAAATTTATTCATTCCGTACAAAAAACACCAGTGGAAGAATACCTGGTGGTGGGAAAAGCGGCAGAGGATATAGTTTTGCAGTCTACCCGCTATCGCTCCTTTGGAGTAGGCCTGCCCTTTATGGAAAGCGATGGCAACTTCCGGCCTGAGGGAGATTATTTTATCATGGATAACATGGACCGCCATTTTCCTAATCTCAGTCTGAGGACTGGTATAGGTACAAAGCTGACGGTCACCATAGATGGTTCTGAATACCGGCTTTATGAGAGCTATGCTCCTGGCAGCCGGATTGATATATATATTGCACCACATTATCGTATGTTTAAATATTTATGGTAATTAGTACAATAATGATTTGGAGGGAACTCAATGGCTTTAGATGAGGACAAGGCTTTAGCAGAAGAAGTCCTGAAGAAATATGACCGCGAGTCAGATACCATGAATTATACAGGTATCATGGCTAAGGTCGTGTCTGCTATAGCAATTACATTTTCAATTTTCCAATTGTATACCGCTATTTTCGGTGTATTAGATGCCCATCTGCAGAGAGCAGTGCACTTAGGATTTGCCCTGGCATTATCTTATCTTTTATATCCAAGCAGAAAATCCTGGTCTAGAACTAAGCTGCATCCTGTAGATCTGATTCTGGCAATTTTAGGTGCAGCAGCACCAGCTTATATCTGTATCATGTATAATGAGCTGGTTATGCGTTCTGGTATTATGACTACCCCGGATGTTATCATGGGTGTAATCGGCGTGCTGCTGGTTATTGAAGCAACCCGTCGTGTGGTTGGTATTCCAATGGTAGTGGTAGTGCTGGTATTTATAGCCTACGCATTTGCTGGTCCGTACATGCCTGGTGTTTTAGCTCACAGAGGCTTAACACCTGAGCAGCTGATTGGTCATCTTTACTTTACTACTGAGGGTATTTTTGGTATTCCTCTGGGAGTATCTTCTACCTTTATTTTCCTGTTTATTTTATTTGGTGCATATCTGGAGTCCACCGGCTTAGGCAAATTCTTTATTGATATTGCCAATGCACTGGCAGGCTGGGCTCGTGGCGGCCCTGCCAAGGTTGCCGTTATCTCCAGTGCCTTCATGGGGACTGTATCTGGTTCCTCTGTTGCTAACGTAGCAGGTACTGGTTCCTTTACCATTCCAATGATGAAGAAGCTGGGCTATCGCAAGGAATTTGCTGGTGCAGTTGAGGCAGCATCCTCCACAGGCGGACAGCTGATGCCACCAGTAATGGGTGCGGCAGCCTTTTTGATGGCAGAATTCGTTGGTGTGCCATATATTGATATTGTGGCGGCAGCAGTTATTCCTGCTATTTTGTATTTTGCAGGTGTTTTGCTGGGTGTACATTTAGAAGCAAGATTTTCCAATCTGAAGGGTATTCCAAGAGATCAGTTGCCAAAGGCCTGGGTTATCTTCAAGGAAAGAGGCCACCTGGCTATTCCTCTGGTAGTCATTGTTTATCTGTTAGTTACTGGTTTTACCCCAATGCGTGCAGCACTGGTAGCCATTGTGCTTTCCATTGTGGCATCTGCTCTGCGTAAAAATACCCGCATGAAGCCAATTGAGATTGTACATGGTTTGGAAACTGGTGCCCGCAATGTATTAGGCGTAGTAATTGCCTGTGCAGCTGCTGGTATCATCATCGGTGTTGTAACCAAGACTGGTGTTGGCCTGAAGCTGGCATCTGGTTTGCTGGCACTCTCTGGTGGTTATTTGCTGCCAACCATGTTCTTTACCATGATTGCTTCCTTAATCTTAGGCATGGGTGTACCAACAACAGCTAACTATGTTATTACCTCTACCATTGCAGCTCCTGCATTGATTCAAATGGGTGTACCTGTACTGGCTGCCCACATGTTTGTATTCTATTTTGGTATTATTGCGGACGTAACTCCGCCGGTAGCTTTAGCGGCCTATGCGGCATCCGGCATCAGTGGCGGTAAGCCGTTGCTGACGGGCCTTAATGCATCAAAGCTGGCTATAGCAGCCTTCATCATACCTTACATTTTCGTGCTCTCACCAGAGCTTTTAATGATAAATGCTACAGCTGTTACCCTGGTATTTGCTGTTGTTACAGCACTGCTGGGCATGGTAGGCGTAAGCTCCTCCATGATTGGCTTCCTGGTAACTAAAAACAGCAAATGGGAGAGATTACTGTTATTTATCAGCGGTATTTTAATGATTATCCCTGGTCTGGCAACAGATATTCCAGGTATTGCTCTCTTTGCTGTCATTGCATTATTCCAGAAGAAACGTGCTAAGAATTAGCCACAGGCTTAATAAGAAGCTGAAAACAGTTCTTGTACTGATATATCAGTATAAGAACTGTTTTTTTGTGGAAAAGACTATTGAATTATATGCAACTTTTTGTATAATATTAAAAACAGATAGTTATCATGTGTCCAAGAAGGTTGATTGTTGATGATAAAAAGCAAATGCCGTATACCAAATGATTCACTTTTAAGAAGATTGCAATATTTTTTCCGCATGCTATGCAAATCATCGGACAGTTATTTCTTTGCAACTGATATACAAAAGAATATTGTTATGGTATCGCCCAATATGGTAGCTGACTTTGGTTTGCCAGGGGAATCATTTCTGGATATGGACCGTTACTGGATTCCGCTGATTCATCCTGATGATGTGGATAAATTCAAAAAATCCATGGAAGTGATGTTTACCGGTGAATCAGAGCTCCATGACTGTAAATACCGTGTCATGGATATGAAGGGCAACTTTATCTGGGTGCATTGCCGTGGGCAGATGTCTTATGACAGGCGTGATGGTGTGCCTAACCTTTTCGTAGGCAGCATTACGAAAATGGGCTTCCAGGTGCAGGCTGATGCTCTGACGGGACTGCTGACCAAAAATTTATTTACCAGTGCCATTAAGGCTGCTTTGACTGAGCCGGATGTGGAAAACCCTCAGGGAGCGCTAATGATGTTTGGTATTGATAATTTTAAGGTGGTTAATGAATATTATAACCGCCGTTTTGGTGATATGCTGCTGCAGATTGCAGCTAAAGCTATTTCCTCTGTATTGCCACAAGGTATATTGCTGTATAAGATGGACAGTGATATGTTTGCCATGATATGCCCTGGCATGGATGAAGAGGGAGCTAATGAACTGTTCCGCAAGGTACAGCTGGAATTCTGCCATCCTCATAATATTGAGGGCCGGAGTATCTTTTGTACTATTTCAGCAGGTACAGTCTTTTACCCACGTAGTGGCAAGGACCATATCATTTTGCTGAAGCATGCAGAGGCGGCTATAGACCTGGCGAAAAAGGCTGGCAAAAATCAGAATTGCATTTTTACTAAGGAGCAGTATAACCGCTGGCTGCGTTCTATCCGTACCAGAGATTTTCTGCAGGACAGCGTCAATGAGAACTTCGCTGGCTTTACACTGTTTTATCAGCCGCAGATAGATGCCAGAACCCACCATATTTATGGTGCAGAGGCGCTGCTGCGCTGGCAGAATCCTAAGGGGCACATGGTGTCACCAAGTGAATTTGTGCCAATTCTGGAAGAGACAAAAATGATTATTCCAGTAGGACGCTGGATTGTGGAAACAGCTGTAAGGCAATGCAAGGAATGGCAGAAGAAGTGTCCTGGCATTCGCATCAGCATTAATTTGTCCTATGAGCAGATTAAGGAAGCAGGCTTTAAGGAATACGTTTTCGAGGTACTGAAAAAATATGACGTAGCACCTCATTTGATTATTTTTGAGCTGACAGAAAGCATTGTAGTTTCTGACTGGAAAAATATTAATGAATATTTTGAGGATTTCCGCAAGCTGGGCATCAGTATTGCTATGGATGACTTTGGCACTGGCTACTCCTCTTTAGAATATTTAAAGAACCTGGCCTGCGATATTGTTAAAATTGACAGGGCCTTTGTCAAGAGCATCACTGAAGAAAACAATGAATTTGACCGCCGTCTGGTATACTATACCATTGAGCTGTGCCATAGTGTAGGCATTCATTGCTGCATTGAGGGAGTGGAGCAGGAAAAGGAATATGAGCTGCTGCGTGATATATGCCATGCAGATACCATCCAGGGCTACCTCTTTGGCCGTCCAGAGATACCAGAGGAATTTGAAAAGAAATTTTTTAATGGCAATAATGAGCAAAAGGGAAAACAATGGGTAGAGATAGAGACGAAATGAAGGATATAACCCTCCTGGGTAATCAGAATACAAAATATAATTATGGCTATAATCCAGCGGTGCTGGAAACCTTTGACAACAAGCATCCAGATAATGACTACTGGGTGAAGTTCAACTGCCCGGAATTTACCAGCCTGTGTCCTATTACAGGCCAGCCGGATTTTGCCACTATATACATTTCTTATGTACCAGATATAAAAATGGTGGAAAGCAAATCCCTGAAGCTGTATCTATTCAGCTTCAGAAATCATGGTGATTTCCATGAGGATGTAGTCAATATCATCATGAAGGATTTAATCAAGCTGATGAATCCACGTTATATAGAGGTTTGGGGGAAGTTCCTGCCAAGGGGCGGTATTTCTATTGATCCTTATGCTAACTATGGCCATCCTGGTACCAAGTTTGAACAGCTGGCTTGGGAGCGCTTTAAGCAGCATGACATGGCAGGCATGGACAAGGTCGACAATAGGTAAAAAAGAAAATCCATGAGAAAATATCAAAAGTCAAAAAGTCACATTAAGAGAGCATTGAAACTAAATATCACTTTAATACCTAAGGCAGCTATGAAGAATAGCTGCCTTTTTTAGGTGAAAATTGGGAAAAATACCATCGTTTGCCAACTGATAAGTATGATGTTATATTCATGCTGAAGGGAGGTTTTGTCATGCCAATGTTTAAACGGTCGATGCTGGTTTTGCTGGCTATATTATTTCTGGCAGGAGGATATGCCTTTTATAGCTGTGAAAGCGCATCTGATAATGAAACGCAGCTGGACAGTACGTTGCTGCCTAAGGAAAATAACACTGAGGCAAAAGAGCAGGAAGCAGGCAGTGGTCAGGAGGTGGCAGTATATGTTACAGGTGCAGTGGTCCATCCTGGACTGGTATATATTGCAGATGATGCCAGAGTGGTGGATGCAGTTAATATGTGTGATGGTTTGCTACCAGAGGCTGATTTAAATGCCGTAAATATGGCTCAGGTGGTAAAGGATGGCATGCATATTAAAATACCGGAAAAAGGAAAGGCTGGTGCTGGCAAGAATAGCAGCGGTACAGCTGGAAATGCCAGCAGACCTGACAACAAGGAGGATAATGGCGGCAATCTGGTAAATATCAATACGGCTGATGCCCAGGCTTTAACAAAAATCAAGGGGATAGGGCCAGCTATGGCGCAGAAAATCATTGACTACAGAGAGTCTAATGGCAGTTTTCAAAGCGTTGAGGAGCTGCAGAAGGTTAAGGGCATAGGTCCTGGGAAGTATGCAAAAATACAAGGGCAGGTAACTATATAAGGGATTATCATATATAGGAAATGTTAAAAGGATATCTTATGCAGAAAATCATTGGACAGCATCCAAAATGCTTTATTAACAGCTTGCTGCTGCTATTTGCTGGCAGTATAGTTATTGCTCATAGTATGGCCTTGCACGTAAGCTATCATCTGCTGGCGCTGCTGCTTCTGGCAATGGTGGCAGTTATACTGATGCTGTTAAAATATAAGCCCGGCTGGGTTTTCCTGGGGGTTATGGTTTTTGCCAGCCTCCTTGGCTTCTGCCGGTACAGCATAGCTATGTATGAGCCAGCAGACTCCATTAGCACCTGTTATGGACAGGAAGGGAAACTGGAAGGATTTATTGAGGGAGAGCCGGCTATAACTATTGGGGATGACGGTCAGCTGCATATAAAATATGTAGTGCAGGTGCAAAGCTTTAATATGCAGCAAAAAAAGCAGCAGGTCACTGGCAAATTGATGGTATATGCCACAGCAAAGTCTCTGGCATCTCAATTACCAGCTGCTGGCAGTGATAGTGGCGAAGCCAAAGGCCAGCAGACAGAGCAGGAAAAAGAAAAAATATATAATAAAATAGGGCGTTCTGGGGATAAAATCATCTGCAGCGGCAAGGTAAGGGAATTGCATGATTACCAGAATCCAGGTCATATTGATATGGTTATGACCAGGCGCAGCCAGGGCATAACCGCCCAGCTGATTGCCAGCAGCTACAGCTTGCAAATCCAGCCGAAAAAGGCAGATTTTTTTACTAGGCTGTCTGGTGATGTGCGGCAGCATTATCATAATGCCATGGCTGAGGCTATGCCACCCAAGGATGCAGCAGCAATTTTTGCCATGCTTTTTGGTGGCTATCAGGGCATAAAGGAGGAGCTGTTAGAGAGCTTTACTGCCACAGGCATCGTGCACATCTTATCTGTTTCAGGCTCCCATATCACCTTAATGGCAGCCACGGCAGGCATGGTGGGACGGCTGCTGCATCTGCCACAGCTGTGGACCTTGTCCCTAGGTCTTATTACCATTATTTTTTACAGCACTTTAGCTGGCTTTATTCCCCCGGTTATCCGTTCTGCTATTATGGGTATATTGGCGCTGATGGCACTGTATATGGAGCGGGAAAGGGATGCCCAGTACATCCTGAGCCTGACAGCTTTTGGCATGCTGCTGTATTCACCTCTGCAGATATTTGATATCAGCTTCCAGCTTTCTGCAGGCGCTACAGCAGGGCTTTTGTATCTGGCACCGAAGCTCAGGTTCTATATGAGGAAAAACCTGCCAGACTGGATAGCCAGCAGTCTGGCCATTACTATAGGTGCCCAGATATCCATATTACCATTAATTGCCTGGTACTTTAATGTTATCTCCGTCAGCTCCCTGCTGGCTAATCTCATTGTGGCGCCGGTTATTGACGGCATCATTGTCATTGGGCTGCTGGCCGGGCTAATAGCAGGTCTGCTGCCTGTTATAGGCAAGGTTATTTTTCTTATAGTCAGTCTGTTACTGGGGTTAGTTTATGAAATGACCAAAGTAATAGCCAATTTGCCAGGCAGCCAGTTCTATCTGCCTGCTTTCAGCGGCAGTGCCATAATCATTTATTATCTGGTGCTGGGGCTTGCTTTTATGCCAGTGGAGAAGCAGAGTAAGTTATGGGATAGAATTAGGGAAAAGTGGCACAGCTTTTCTGCTAAGCAGCAGGTAAAACTAAAAATAAGCGGTGGGGTGGGGTTATGCTTCTTGTTAGCTGTATATGCTGGCTGGCATTTTTCCCAGAAGCCGGAAATGCAGATGCATTTTATCGATGTGGGACAAGGAGATGCAGCTCTTTTGATTACTCCCCACGGCCATGGTATTATGTTTGACACAGGCGGCTTGCGGACAGGCAGCTTTGATGTAGGGGCCAGAGTAGATGTGCCATATATGCTGCATTATGGCATCAGGGAGCTGGATTATATTTTTCTTACGCATGCCCACGATGATCATGCCGGCGGCGTAAAGGGAATTATTCCTAAGCTGCCAGTTAAAGCGATTATGATTGGCCATGAAGGGCCGGAAGCTTATTTAGAAGCCTTTAATAAAGGAAAAGCGGTAGCAGTGGAGAAGAATCTCCAGATGGTAGAGGAAAATGACTGCTATATAGTGGATGGAGTGAAGATAGAGGTGCTGTATTCCCCTAAGCCAGATAAAGCAGCTGATAAAAATCAGACCGGCAATGAGTACTCCAATCTGTTCAGGATAAGCTACGGCAAGGCCAGTTTTCTCATAACTGGAGATTTAACCAAGGAGCTGGAACAGCAGCTGCTGGACAAGAATATAGTTGTAACCAGTACAGTGCTGAAAGTGGGCCATCACGGCAGCCGTACATCCAGTTCAGTGGATTTTCTGCAGGCTGTAAATCCACGCTGGGCGGTTATATCCTGTGGTTTTGATAACAGCTTTGGCCATCCTCACCAGGAGATAGTTGATAGAATACAAGCATATACAGAGGCGGATATTTTGCGAACGGACAGACAGGGGGCTATCTGCTTTACTACTAATGGGGAAAAAATAAACTATTCAGTCTACAATAATTCTAATTACTTTAGATAGTTGTAACCTAAATCATAATATAATTATTAATTCATCCCTTTATTTTGGTAAATAAAGCAACGAATAAATAGTTTCAGCTGGTAAATCACTGTAGACTCAGCTTGAAATAATATTCACATTTATGATAATATTTACAGGTTATTGGAGACATTTGTCTACTATGAATTATTATTTTAAGAAATGAGGTATTATTGTGGAAAAGGAAACTTTTAAACCTTATATTCCAGCGGAACAGTCTCCATTGGAATTAACAAAAGTTTCAATTATCGTCGGCGTGCTGTTAGCAGTAGTATTCGGTGCAGCAAATGCATATCTTGGTCTGCGTGTTGGTATGACCATTTCTGCATCCATTCCTGCAGCAGTTATTTCCATGGCGGTAATTCGTGTACTCCTTCGCAGAGATTCTATTTTAGAGAATAATATGGTTCAGACCATTGGCTCTGCAGGTGAGTCTATTGCAGCAGGCTGTATTTTTACATTGCCAGCTATTTTTATGTGGTCCAAGGAATGGGGCGCTGAGGTGCCATCCATTGCTGAGATTGCTTTGATTGCCTTTATTGGTGGCTGCCTGGGTGTATTCTTCATGGTTCCGCTGCGCAAGGCTTTAATTGTTAAGGAACATGGTGTATTGCCTTATCCAGAGGGTACTGCCTGTGCAGAGATTCTTTTAGCAGGTGAGGACAAGGGTTCTTCTGCTAAGACTATTTTCGCTGGTTTAGGCATTGCAGCTGTTTATAAGTTCATTGCTGATGGCTTAAAGATTTTCCCTAGTGAAATTGCTTACACTGTTGAGCGCTTCAAGGGTTCTGAAATCGGCATGGATGTACTGCCAGCATTGCTGGGCGTAGGTTATATCTGTGGTTACCGCGTAGCAGCTACCATGTTTGCTGGCGGTTTGATTATGTGGTTCTGCATTTTGCCATGTATTGCCTTTTATGGTGTCAACGAGACTGTATTCCCTGCAGCAAAGGCTATTGGTGAGATGGTTCCAGCCGCTCTCTGGAGCAGCTATGGCCGTTATATTGGTGCTGGTGCTCTGGCAACTGGCGGTATCATCAGCCTGTTAAAGAGCCTGCCTCTTATCATTGATACCTTTAAGAAGTCCATTAAGAGCTTCAGCAGTGCAGCGGGCGTTCTGCGTACTGATACAGACCTTTCCATGAAGGTGCTGATTCCTGGCATTATTGTTATGATTGTTCTGATGGTAGCAGCACCAATTATTCCTATTAATGCCTTAGGTGCAGTACTGGTAGTTATCTTTGGCTTCTTCTTTGCAACTGTATCTTCCCGTATTGTAGGTATCGTAGGTTCCTCCAATAACCCAGTTTCTGGTATGACTATTGCATCCCTGCTGTTCATCAGCATTATCTTTGTTATGAACGGCCAGGCTGACCATGCTGCAATGATTGCTATTATTGCTATTGGTTCTATTATCTGCGTAGTAGCAGCTTTGTCTGGTGATACTTCCCAGGATTTAAAGACTGGTTATATCTTAGGTGCTACTCCTGTTAAGCAGCAGATCGGTGAGATTATCGGTGTTGTAGCTTCTGCTTTGACTGTAGGCTGCGTACTGTATCTTCTGGATGCTGCCTGGGGTTATGGCTCCAAGGAACTGGCAGCACCACAGGCAACTCTCATGAAGATGATTGTTGAAGGTGTTATTACTGCTAACCTGCCTTGGGACTTGATTATGATGGGCGCTGCTCTGGCAGTAGCTGTTGAGATTCTCGGTATCCCTGTACTGGCCTTTGCAATTGGCCTGTATCTGCCAATTTATCTGACTGCTCCTCTCTTTGTAGGCGGTGTAATCCGTGCCTTCTATGAGAACAAGAAGAAGTTTGCTTCTGAAGAGGCAAAGACTGGTGCGCTGAACAATGGTATCCTGCTGGGCTCTGGTATGATTGCTGGTGAGGGTATCGTTGGTATTATTCTGGCTGTTCTGGCTGCTCTGAATATCGATACTGATATGTCTGGTGTTCTGGATTTAGGCCAGTTAGGCGGTCTGGCAGCATTTATCTTGCTGGTAGTAGTTATGATCAGATACATTGAGGCTGGTAAGAAGAATGTTTAAGTCAAAAAATGTTTTTGATTTAAAGTATTTCCGCAATCCTGAAGTCAACTGGCAGGAACTGCCAGAGGGTCTGGTGGAAATTGAGCTGGTGCACACAGGTCCTGCAGCCTGGGTGGCCCAGAAGGTTTTTAAACGTCCTAAATCCAGCTGGATTAAGCTGGATGCATTAGGCAGCTGCGTCTGGTATGAGCTGGAGCATAGTCATGATATACAGACTATCTCTGCTGCTGTTCATGAGCAGTTTGGTGATGAGGCAGAGCCTCTGCTGCCACGCTTAGGACAGTTTATTAACCTTTTAGAGCGTTACGGCTTCATTCAGCGACAAGTATAAATAATGTAGAAAAAACAGGTCTGTGGTATAATAGCTTTAATATACCACAGGCCTTTTTCTATGGCAGAAGCTGTCATAAAGGAACTGTTTAAGAATGCTAGAGAATATTTGATAAGGAATAGATGCAATGAATTATGGTGAATTAAAGGCATCCCTCAGGACTAAGGGGCCCCAGCATTTATATTTGCTTGCTGGTGAAGAAGGCTATTATATTGATAAGGCAGAAAAGGATATTTTGCAGAAGCTGTTTCCAGAGGGTTATACCAGGGATGATATCCAGGTCTTAGACGAGTCTGCCACCGTTACCAGTTTGGTGGCCAGTGCTGAGGCTATGCCATTTTTT
>JAFPCE010000021.1 GCA_017390245.1 Selenomonadaceae bacterium | reverse complement strand
ATGGTTACTTCTGCTTATGAGATGATGTATGGCAAGGAGCATTTTATCCGTCTCCTGGGTCTGGGTGGCTATCCTGCTACCAAGAATGTAAGAGGGTCTAATTTCTGTGATATTGGCTGGCATGTGGATCCAAGAACCCACAGGGTGATTGCTATGTCGGCTATTGATAACCTGGTGAAGGGGGCGGCCGGGCAGGCTGTGCAGAATTTCAATATTGCAGCGGGGCTGCCAGAGGATATGGGGCTGAATATGAGTCCAATGTATCCATAATGGTGTATATGTCGTTTCGCCCCAGTATATACCGCACGCCAGAACGCTCAATTATCCATGTGTAGTGCCAGGGCTCGGGACAGACGTACTTTTTATGATTGATGAGTCGTTTCGCCACGGCATATAACCTACACAGGACGCTCTCGCTTTGAGGAGAAACTAAGGCGAGCACGATTTTGTTCCAAAATCTTGCTAAATCCCTGCCTAGTGGAACTAAGCTCTGACTGCGCTTTGCTTGTCAATCGCTAAGTACCAAGAGCATCTAAGTGAGAAGTTTTTTCTACGAAAAAATCTTCTAAATCTTCTCCACAACCTGTTTTAGGTTATATGGCCGTGGCTCTTCAAAGGGTAGTGGCTGAACTGCATGGAGTTTAGTTTTTATGGCTGTATTATAAAGTTAATAATTATATATTACGTTTTGATATTGAACTCACAGCCTTATGGTGGTGAGTGTGAGGAGGAATTTTTGTGTTTAGTGAAGAACGTGCTAATGCTGGTGTTACTTTTCCTAAGGGATTTAAGGCTGCTGGTGTTAAGGCTGGTATTAAGAAGAGTGGCAACCTTGACCTGGCTATGATTTATACTGAGAAGGAGGCTAGCATTGCTGGCGTGTTTACTCAGAATGCGGTGGCTGCTGCTCCTGTTGTGGTTTCCCGTGCTCATGTGGCTACTGGCTCTGCTCACGCTGTTGTGGCTAATGCTGGCTGTGCTAATGCCTGCACTGGTGAGACTGGCCTGGCTAATGCTAACAAGATGGCTGAGCTGGCTGCTAAGGAGCTGGGCTGTGATGCCAGCGATGTACTGGTTGGTTCTACTGGTATCATTGGTGTTAACCTGCCAATGGACAAGGTGGAGGCTGGTATCAAGGCTGCTGCGGCTGAGCTGTCTGACAAGGGCAGCCAGAATGCTGGTAACGCTATTATTACTACTGATACCTATTCCAAGGCTTGCTCCTGTGAGGTTATGCTGGGGGGCAAGGCTGTGCGCTTTGGTGCTATTGCCAAGGGCTCTGGCATGATTCAGCCTAACATGGCTACCATGCTTTGCTACATTACTACTGATGCCAAGATTGCCAGCCCTCTTTTGCAGAAGGCTTTGTCCTCTATCGTAGAGGTTTCCTTTAACATGATTTCTGTAGATGGTGACATGAGCACCAATGATACTGTACTGGTATTGGCTAATGGCCAGTCTGAGGCTGCAGAGATTCTGGAGGATACCAAGGAGTACGAGATTTTCTATCATACTCTGGAGAAGATTTGCCAGGAGCTGTCCAAGCGCATTGCGGCTGATGGCGAGGGTGCTACCAAGTTCCTGACTATTAATGTTACTGGCACTAAGAGCTTTGCTGATGCTAAGACCATTGCTATGAGTGTGGCTAAGTCTCCATTGGTTAAGACTGCTTTCTTCGGCCAGGATCCTAACTGGGGCCGTGTTATCTGTGCCGTAGGCTACGCTGGTGTACCTATGGTGCCTGAGAAGACTGTGATTAAGTTTGGCGATGTGACTGTTTATGCTAACGGCTTAGGTGCTGAGTACGATGAGGAAAAGCTGGCTAAGGTTATGGCTGAGCATGATATTGTCATCAATATTGACATGGGCTTAGGCCAGGAGAGCGCTACTGTATGGAGCTGCGACTTCTCCTATGAATACGTGAAGATTAACGGTGAGTATCACACCTGATATTGCCGGTTTAATAACTGAGGTGAAATTATGGCATTAATGAAGCATGCTGAAAAGAAGGCAGGCACTCTGATTGAGGCTTTGCCATATATTCAGGAATTTTATGGCAAGACCATTGTGGTGAAATACGGTGGCAATGCCATGATTAACGAGGAACTGAAGCAGAAGGTAATGGAGGATATCAGCCTTTTGAAATATGTAGGTGTCCGTCCTGTTATTGTCCATGGCGGCGGTCCTGACATTACCAGCTTTTTGAAAAAGGTAGGCAAGCAGTCTGATTTCGTCAGCGGCCTCAGAGTTACTGATGAAGAAACTGTTGAGATTGCGGAAATGGTGCTAGATGGCAAGGTTAACTCTGATGTGGTTAATATGCTGAACTGCCGCGGTGTCAGAGCTGTAGGCCTCAGTGGCAAGGATGCTGGCATGATAAAGGCCAGAAAGAAGATGGCTACTGTCTACAACGAGGATGGTAATACCGAAAAGGTGGATATCGGCTATGTAGGCGAGGTAGAGTCCATAGATATTTCCATCGTGCAGGACCTTTTAGAGCGGGATTACATTCCTGTTATTGCTCCTATTGGCGTAGGCCAGGACGGGGAGAGCTACAACATCAACGCTGACTATGTGGCTGCTGAGATTGCTGGTGCCCTCCATGCGGAAAAGCTGCTGCTTTTAACTGATATTGATGGCGTGTACAAGGATTTTGAGGACAAGGATTCCTTTATTTCTACACTGACTGTGGCTGAGGCTAAGGAATATATCAAGGATGGCATTATCTCCGGCGGTATGATTCCAAAGATTGAGGCCTGCCTGAAGTCCATTGAAGCTGGTACTAACAAGGTCCATATCATTGATGGACGCCAGCCTCATTCCATTATCCTGGAGCTTCTGACCAATAGCGGTATTGGTACTCAGGTAGTTAAATAATTTTAAGGAGAGATAAAATGCATTT
>JAFPCE010000020.1 GCA_017390245.1 Selenomonadaceae bacterium | reverse complement strand
TACTACGGATATTGCCGCCAGAGGGCTGGATATAGAAGGTGTAACCCATGTGTTTAACTATGACATTCCAAGGGATACAGAAAGCTATATTCACCGTATTGGCCGTACCGGACGTGCTGGACAGAAGGGCGTGGCTATTACCTTTGTCAATGCCCGGCAGTATCCGCAGCTGCGCCGCATTGAAGCTGGCATCAAAAATCACATTCAGAAGGATATTTCCAGCAGAAGCCTGGAGTCCAGGTTAAAGCGGGAAAAGCGGGAAAACCAGAGGAAGGCTAAACTGGCTGAAGAAAAAAAGCAGCAGGAAAAGCAGTCCAAGAGCCGTTATGCAAACCGCAAGGGCAATCAGCATAAGGGCCGTAACGATCGTTCCAGACGCCAGAGAGATAAGGCTCAGAAGGCCATCGCTGGCGGCAGAAATAAAAGAAGATAAATGAGAAGGGGAGAAAATCATGCGTATTGGTATTTATGGTTATGGTAATTTAGGCAGAGGCATTGAGTCCGCTGTGAGACAGAATGAGGATATGGAGTTAGTGGCAGTATTTACCCGCAGACCACCAGAGACCTTGAAGCTGCAGACTGAAGGTGTTAAGGTTTATGCTGCCAGTGAGGCTAAGCAGCATGCAGATGAAATTGATGTACTGGTTATCTGTGGCGGTTCTGCAACTGATTTGCCTGAGCAGACTCCAGAACTGGCAAAGTATTTCAATGTTATTGACAGCTTTGACACTCATGCCCGTATTCCAGAGCATTTTGGCAATGTAGATGCGGCAGCAAAGGAAAACGGCCACACTGCAGTTATTTCCTGTGGCTGGGATCCAGGCATGTTCTCCTTAAACCGCCTTTATGCCAATGCAGTTTTGCCACAGGGCAATGATTATACCTTCTGGGGCAAGGGCATCAGCCAGGGACATTCTGACGCTATCCGCCGGGTAAAGGGCGTAAAGAATGGCAAGCAGTACACCATTCCAGTTGAATCTGCTATTGAGGCAGTACGAAATGGTGAAAATCCAGAGCTGACCACCCGTCAGAAGCATCTCCGTGAGTGCTTTGTGGTAGCTGAGGAAGGCGCTGATTTAGCACAGATTGAGCATGATATTAAAACCATGCCTAACTACTTCTCTGATTATGACACTACCGTACATTTTATTACCGAGGAAGAGCTGCAGGCTAACCACAGCGGCATTCCACATGGCGGCTTTGTTTTCCGCACCGGTTCTACAGGCTTTAATGGTGAGCACAAGCATGTTATTGAGTACAGCCTGAAGCTGGATTCCAATCCTGAATTTACTGCTTCTGTTATTCTTGCCTATGCCAGAGCAGTAAACCGCCTCCATGAGGAAGGTGCAAATGGCTGCAAGACTGTATTTGATATTGCGCCAGCATATCTTTCTCCTTTAAGCGGCGCTGAGCTGAGAGCTAAGATGTTATAATTTAATATATCAGTATAGATGTAAATCTCCTCTGCACGAAGCTTTTCGGGCAGGGGAGTTTTTTTGTCAGAAAAAATCTGCAAAGAAAATAAAAAAATGCTTGACGAAAATGTGGCAAAGTAGTATAGTATGTATCTGTCAGCGGGTTACACAGTAACCTAACGACAACGTGGGTAGGTGCCCGAGTGGTTAAAGGGAACGGACTGTAAATCCGTCGCCGTAGGCTACGATGGTTCGAATCCATCCCTGCCCACCATTTAACATTTACCATCGCGGGATGGAGCAGTAGGTAGCTCGTCGGGCTCATAACCCGAAGGTCAGAGGTTCGAGTCCTCTTCCCGCAACCAATTAGCTTGGTACGCTGATATAGCTCAGTAGGTAGAGCGCATC
>JAFPCE010000191.1 GCA_017390245.1 Selenomonadaceae bacterium | reverse complement strand
ATGACCTCTACAATTTCCTTACTATGAAAGCCTAGAAAGCCGCCTTTGCGGGTTCTGTTTATATGCAGGATGACAGCATCAGACCCCAGCTCAGACTTCGCCAGTGCCATCGCTTCTTTTTGTGTTGGTGCTTTAAAACTTTTTATCACCATTTAGATCTTCACCACCCCTATAATCTGAATTTCTACGCTTTGCTCAATTTCAGCATGTGACAATACAATAATTCCTGGAACTGACCGCTCTACCAGCTTGCGGAAATATACTCTGACAGTCGGGCTGGTAAGCGCAATTGGCTGATAGCCCATATCAGTAAGTTTCTGCAATTCCTTGCCTAAAGAAGCCAGTATTTTCTGCATAGTATCAGGATCCATGCTTACATAAGAACCACGCTCTGTACGCTGTACAGCCCCGGCAATACGGTTTTCGATAGCAGGATCAATAGTGATACATGTCAATTGGTTATTCTGAGTATACTGCTGTGTAATCTGTCTGGACAAAGCATGGCGCACATACTCTGTCAGTATCTCTGTATCCTTGGTAGCCTGGGCATAATCTGCCAGTACCTCCAGTATAGTAGCCATATCTCGGATAGAAACACGCTCCCGCAGGAGATTTGCCAATACCTTTTCGATATCGCCCACACCCATAAGGTCTGGTACAACCTCGTCCACCAGAGACTGATTGGTCTTCTTGGCATTGTCGATAAGATTCTGAGTTTCCTGACGGCCAAGTATTTCATCGGCATGTGCCTTGATGACCTCTGTCAGATGAGTTGCCAGAACGGATACGGCATCAACAACTGTATAACCATTCAGCTCAGCCTGCTCGCGGGAAGCCTCTGGAATCCACAGCGCTGGCAAGCCAAAAGCTGGTTCCTGTGTCTCTATACCCTCAATTTCCTCAAAAACAGTACCAGAATTCATAGCCAGGAAGTGGTCTAACAAAAGCTCGCCCTTGGCAATCTCAATCCCCTTCAGCTTGATAATATAAGTATTCGGTTTAATCTGGATATTATCACGAATACGGATAGTTGGCACAACCAAGCCTAATTCCAAAGCACACTGGCGGCGAATCATGACAATACGCTCCAGCAAATCACCACCCTGCCCGGTATCAACCAATGGAATCAAACTGTAACCAATTTCCAGTTCCATTGGGTCCACCTGCAGCAAAGATACGATATTTTCAGGCTTAGTAGCCTCTTTCTTGCTAATCTCCGTTTTCTTAACAACTTCCGTTTCCTGAACCTTTTTATCGCCCTTGGCAATGCTGTAGCCAATAAAGCCGCAGGCAGCAGCCAGAATTGAGAAAGGAATACCTGGCAGACCTGGAACAATAGCCATAGCCAGCAGCACACCACAGACAATATAGAAAACACGTGGCTTGCTGCCCAGCTGGCTGATTAAATCATAGCCAAGATTACTTTCAGAAGCCGCTCTGGTAACGATGATACCAGTTGCTGTAGATATGAGCAGTGCTGGAATCTGGTTAACCAGACCCTCACCTACAGTCAGCAGTGTATAGTTTTGCAGCGCCTGGGTTACACTCATGTTGCGCTGAACCATACCTATGATAAAACCACCAGTAATATTTATAACAATAATGATAATTGCCGCAATCGCATCACCTTTTACGAACTTGCTGGCACCATCCATAGCGCCATAGAAATCAGCCTCGCGCTGAATCTTAGTTCTTCTGACACTTGCCTCTGCATCTGTAATAGCGCCCTGGTTCAAATCCGCATCAATAGCCATCTGCTTACCAGGCATTGCATCCAGTGTAAAACGTGCAGATACCTCAGCAACACGTTCAGCACCTTTGGTAATTACCATAAACTGAATGATAATCAAAATTACGAATATGATAAAACCTACTACTGCGTTACCACCTACAACGAAGTTACCAAATGATGTAATAACCTCGCCGGCATAGCCTTCCAGCAAAATCAGTCGTGTTGACGACACATTCAGCGCCAGCCGGAACAAGGTAGTTATCAGCAGCAAGGACGGGAACACAGATAAATCCAGTGCCTCCACATTGTATATAGCACACATTACTACCACCAGTGCCAAGGTAATATTCATACATAGCAATAAATCCAGCAAAAGTGTTGGAAGCGGAATAATCATCATAATAACGATAGTAACAATGCCTACCGCTACCATAACGTCACTATATTTTTTTATAATCCCAGCTGATTCTGGAGCCATATCTGTAGCAGCCATATAATTTCTCCTGACTTAGCCTTAAGCAAACCTGCGCTTATTTTTATGCTTCAATTTATATACGTATGCCAATACCTCAGCCACTGCCTTGTACAGCTCATGGGGGATAGAACCTCCCACATCAACTGCTGCAAACAAAGCACGGGCCAATGGCTTATTTTCAACAATAGGAACCCTGTTATCTCTTGCCAGCTGTTTAATCTTCTGGGCAACTAAATCCTGGCCTTTAGCCAGCACAACTGGTGCCGCCATACCGGCTTCATACTTCAAAGCCACAGCAAAGTGAGTAGGGTTTGTGATGATAACATCCGCCTTAGGAACCTCCTGCATCATTCTGGCCATGGCCATCTGACGCTGTTTCTGACGGATCTTACCCTTAATCTGAGGATCACCTTCCTGCTGCTTGAATTCCTCCTTAACCTCTTGCTTAGACATTTTCAAATCCTGATTATTCTGCCATTTCTGGTAATATAAATCCATTAAAGCCATAATCATAAAAACGCCTATAATCTTAAAGGCCAGGTTAAACACCACATCAGCAATCACATCCATGCCCGCAAATAAATCTGCATATATAAGCTTAGGCATCTGGAAAATCTGATCCTTTAAAAACATATAAATAAAATAACCTATAATGGCTATCTTAAATAAAGATTTTACCAGCTCCACTATAGAGCGCTTAGAAAAAATCCTGCCAAAGCCATTAATTGGATTCAGCTTGCCAGGATTAAAGCTGATGGTCTCCGTAGAAAAATGCAAGCCACACTGAGCTACATTCATAGCCAGGGCAATAATCATAATAAAAACCATCAAGGGCATTGATGTTTTTGCCAGCAGAATGACAATTCCAATGAACAGCTGCATAATAGTCTCTTCATTGACATCAAAATTCAGATTGCCATAAATGTATGTGGCATAGTTCATGATTTCATCAACAGCATTGCCACCCAGCATTCTCAGCACAAAAAAACCTGCTAGCAAAACAAAGGCTGCACTAAATTCCTGGCTTTTGCCCACCTGGCCTTTTTTGATAGCATCATTTTTCCTTTTGGCAGTTGGCTCCTCTGTCTTCTCACCAGCAAAAAGCTGCAGATCAAAGGTGAAATCTACCCTATCTTTTCTATTGTAATGCCCGCAATGCAATGGCAATATTTCCATACATTTCATTGAACAACACATCCAGAAACATTATATAAAATGGCACAACAATGGCCAGGGTAAACAAGCCCACAACTATCTGCATAGGAATACCTACTACGAAAATGTTCATCTGCGGCATTGTTCTAGCCAGTACACCTAAAGACACATTTGTTAACAGAATCGCAAAGGTAAGTGGCATAGCTATCTTCATGCCAGTTAGGAAAATATTCGCTGTAAAATCCACCATGATGGTGGCCAGGCTTGTATTAAGCTGAACACCTGTAATAGGAATCACATCAATACTATTTACCAATGCTGTTATTAAAACGTGATGGCCATTAGCCAGCACAAACACAATCAAGGTCAGATAATAAAGGAAGCTGCCGATTAATGGATTCTGCTGCCCTGAGGTAGGATCCATTTCATTCACCACAGCAAACCCAGCCTGCATATCCATAATCTTACCAGCCATATTTACAGCCATAAGGCAGATATAGGCCACAAAGCCAATGAGCCAGCCCACAAACAGCTCCGATAGTACCGAAAATGTATAAGCCAGTACAGTGGGTGGAGCCACGAAATTTATACGCTGCATTACTACAGGATAAATAACTAATGTCATGGCAAAAGCGATACCAACACGAAAATACTGAGGTATATTCTGACTGCCTAAAAATGGAGCCACAATGAAAATGCCTGATATTCTGGTTAATACCAGCAAAAATGCCGCTGCATGATTTTGCAGTAAATCAAAAAAATCCACCTACATCATCCTTTATTTATACCCTTAGCCTATATACGCAGGTAAATTCAAAAATACATTATAAAAATATTCCACCATTAATCTCAGCATCCACGGACCAAAAATCAAAATAGCCACAAATACCGCAACAATCTTTGGAATAAAAGCTAAGGTCTGCTCCTGTATAGAGGTAGTAGCCTGGAAAACACTGACTGCCAGGCCCACTAAAAGGCCTAAGCCCAGCATAGGAGCAGATATTATTAAAACCATTTTCAAGGCCTCCTGGGCCATCTGAATAACTAAATCACCTGACATATCTCCACCTACTTAAAGCTGACAATTAACGACTTAATCAGCAGATGCCAGCCATCCACCATAACAAAGAGAAGTATCTTAAACGGCAGTGAAATCATTACAGGCGGCAGCATCATCATACCCATTGACATCAGCGTACTAGCCACAATCATGTCAATTACGATAAAAGGTATATATATCATAAAGCCGATCTGAAATGCCGTTTTCAGCTCACTAATCATATACGCTGGAATCAGTGTAAAAGTAGAAACCTCTTCTGGGCCCGCTGGCCGTGGCGAATCAGAAAGATTGACAAACATAGCCAGATCAGACTCTCTAGTCTGCTTAAACATAAACTCACGAATTGGCTCTACTGTATTATCTATTGCCTCCTCCTGGGTTATCTGGCCCGCTAAATATGGCTGTATGCCATTTTCGTTAGCCTGGCTCCAGTATGGTGACATAATATAAAAAGTCAGAAACAGTGCCAGTCCGATAATTACCATATTAGGAGGTGTAGTCTGAGTAGACATTGCATTACGTAAAAAACCAAGCACCACAACGATTCTGATAAAGGCCGTTGTCATTATCAGAATGGAGGGTGCTATAGAAAGAATCGTCAAAACAGCCATCAGCTGCAGCGTTACAGCCACATCCTGAGGATTCTCTGACGATCCAACATCAATATTCACATTTGGAATCAGCGGTGCTGCCGAAGCATCGCTGCACAGCATGAAAAAAAATAACAGGCCCATGCCTGCGCCTAAAAGACGCCCCACCTTGGTCACTAGCTACAACCCCTTACCGCTTACGATTCAATCCATCCCTAAATAAAGAAGGAACCCGTCTGGTTAATTCCTCCAAAGACGAAAGCTGACTAGCAAATGCTCCGCTCTCAATCGGTTGCACAAGCACTTGCCGCCGTAAGCGCTCTATTTCCTGCTGGTCTGTTATCTCTCCCAGCATTGTAATCTGCTGGTCCGTGACACCTAGCAGCAATATCCTGCCACCTATTTCTACAATACATACCGACTTGTTCGGCCCCAATGGCAGATGCTCCAGCATTTTACCACCAGTACCAGATATACTTCTGCCAAACTTGCCACTTAAAAATTTGGACGCAAAATAAGCCATGACAACCACAAAGGCAAACACAGCAACCAAGCTGATCAAATATGCCAATGTTGACCACCATGACATTTGAGTAGGTTTGGGATCCGTATTTTCATAGCCAGCAAGATAACCGCCACTTGCATTGGCTGAATCAGCAGCTGCTGCCAGACAATCCGGCGCAGCCACTGAGAATACCAATAATATAATACATAGGACAGATGCCATGGAGCAGAAACGACTCCAGCTCTTCATCAGCCGACTGCTTTACGAACAGCCTCCAGTACGCGGTCTGGCTGGAAAGGCTTAACGATAAAGTCACGGGCACCTGCCTGGATTGCCTCGATAACCATAGCCTGCTGACCCATTGCAGAGCACATAACAATCTTTGCGTTAGGATCAACCTTCTTGATCTCCTTAACAGCACTGATGCCATCCATCTCAGGCATAGTGATATCCATAGTAGTAAGATCTGGCTTTAACTCCTGATACTTCTCAAGAGCCTTCATGCCATTTTCAGCCTCACCAACAACCTCATAGCCGTTCTTAGTAAGAATATCCTTAACCATCATTCTCATGAATGCCGCATCATCTACGACCAATACTCTAACTGCCATTTTCATCTCTCCTCATTAGAACTTATATATAGACATTTTTTCTGCTTTTAAACACTTACATTATACTTGAAACTTATATTTTCCACAAGTAAATGCAAATTATATATTATAGACTCTGGATACGGTCAAGAGGATTTACTATCTCTGTAATACGTACACCAAAATTTTCATCTATAACAACAACCTCACCCTTAGCCGTCAGCTGGCCGTTGACATGAATATCAACTGGCTCGCCTGCCAGCTTATCCAGCTCAATAATAGAACCAGTAGAAAACTCCAGAATCTCGCGAATGGATTTCTTGGTTCTGCCCAGCTCTACAGTTACCTGTAAAGGCACATCCTGAATCAAGCTGATATTTGCAGCATTAACAGTAACCGGCTCATTAGTAAGTGGTGCAAACTGTGCTGGCTGCACTGGCACTCCCGCACCAACCACAGAAGTCTGAGCATAAGCAGGTGCTGCATACTGTGGCTGCACAGGTGGTGCAGCATATTGCGGTGCTGCATATTGCGGTGCTGCTGCCACAGCTGGCTGCGGTGGTGGTGCCACTGGTGCAGGTGCTGGCGCTGGAGCAGGTGCTGCAGGAGCAGGTGCTGGAGCCGCAACAGCAGGCGCTGGTTCTGGAACTGGCTCTTCAGCTGCATCAGCTCCGCCTCCCATCAGGAAGGTAACCATTTCCTTAGCCACATCTAAAGGCAGAATCTGCATAATCTCACTATCAATTAAGCCATCAACTTCCATGCGGAAAGATATCTTAACAATAGGGTCATCCTGATTCATCAGATCTGTCATCTGACTATCTCCGCCCAGGTCAATCAAATTAACCTTTGGAGGAGAAATATCCACCTTTTTATTGAACATGGTGGACAATGATGTAGCAACTGTACCCATCATCTGATTCATGGCTTCACCCACAGCACTCATGTGGATTTCACCTAACTCAGTTTCTGGATTTAAACCATCGCCACCCATCATCAAATCAGCAATAATGCAGGCATCAGAAGCCTGAATTGCTAAAACATTGTTACCATTTATGCCTACTACATAACCAACCTCAACCACTAAATATGGCAGAGGATACTGATCCTGTATCATAGACATTGTATCAACATGAACACTAGGTGTAGTAATATTAACCTTATGTCCTAAAAGCACTGACAGTGTAGTTGCCGCGCTCCCCATAGATATATTACCGATTTCACCTAAGGCATCTCTTTCCATATCAGAGAGTAACCCACTCAAATCGGCGGAAGAAGCCCCTTGGTCTTCAACTGATGGTGAAGCATCACTACCGCCACCGGCTTGTGCATTTAACAAAGCATCAATTTCTTCTTGTGATAAATCAGCCATTAGTTACATCATCTCCTTCCGAAAGTATTTTTGTAATTTGAACCGCCTTCTTCTTGCCTGAAGTACCAGGACGACAGTAGAACTTGGTGGTATTTCCTACTATACATTTAAACTCATCATCAACCTTTGTATCCATTTGGAGTACATCACCATAGCTCAAGGATAAAAATTCCTGCAATGAGATTTCAAATGCTCCCATTTGAACTATTACTGGCACATAGGTCTTATTAAGCTTCCGCTCAATCATAGCCTGATGCTCTGGATGCTCCTCCTTGTTAGCAGAAGCAGAAACCCAGAAAGTAGTTGTCAGCTTGGACATAACTGGTTCTAACACCAAATATGGAATACATATATTAATCAGTCCTTCAACAGGACCGATCTTGGTTTGCAATGTTATAATTACCACCATATCACTTGGCGGTACAATCTGTGCAAACTGAGGATTTGATTCCATAGCTTCCATCTTAGGATTGAAGTTTACCACATTAGCCCAGGCTTCCCGCAGATGCTGCAGTGCCTTGTCAAACATCCTGCGGATAACTGCTTCCTCTATCTCAGTCAGCACTCTGGCCTTTACAGTATTCTCGCCCTGGCCGCCAAAAACACGGTCAATAATGGCAAAGCATATATCTGTATCAAATTCCAAAATTATATTGCCCTTTAAAGGCGGTACAGCCAAAATACCAATAACACTTGGATTAGATATAGACTGCACAAATTCCTGATATGTCAGCTGTTCAACTGAGGCCACTTCAATATCTACCAGAGCCCGCAGATAGGTGGACAAGTAGGTATTATACATACGCGCAAAGTTGTCATGCAACATATTAAGGGTTCGAATTTGGTCTTTGGAGAACTTATCTGGCCGCTTGAAATCATAGGTTTTAACCTTTTTCTGCTCTTTTTCGGCCTTGATTTCCTCGGCATCAACGTCACCAGAGGCAAACTGGGCCAGCAGCCTATCTATCTCAGATTGCGATAATATATCATCTGCCAAATTTCATCCCCCTTTCCTCATTATTAATCATTTGAATTATTGAAGCATAAAGCTTGTTATATATACATCATAAACTGAACCTTCCCCTAATGCCTTATTAAGCTCTGATTTCAGCTTAGACTTCAAATCATCCTGTCTGGTAGCATCCAGCTCTTCTATCTTAACAGTTCTAACAATCTGCAGGGTAGTATCCATAATCTTAGTCTCTGCCATAGGCTGCAGCTTGCCCTCCACCAGGTTTGTCTCCTTATCAGGATTCATTTCCAGTGTAATGCCCACCTTCAGGAAACGGCTGGACTTGATACCGCCTACGTTGACAATCATGCCTTCCTTTGGATCACCCAGCTTGACAAAGACGCCTGGGTCATGGCTCTTTACTTCGCCACCATTGGACGTACCAGTATTCATTACCTGCGTGGTAATAAAGTAGGAAATACCTCCTGCTAAAACTAAACCTACTAAAATCAACACTACCACAATGATTATTGGAAATTTCTTGCCCTTTTCCGGAGCCTGTTCCTCAGTCTTCTCTTCTTCAGCCATTGTGTCCACTCCTTTTTCTTCTATAAAACCAACTGCATCCCTGCAGTTAAATTACTTTCAATATTATCATTTTACCAAGAATACTACAAATTACAACCTTTTCACATAAAACAGGTAATTTGCACTATTAATAAATCCAATTTTATTTCAGCAGAGCCCTCTTATACATCATAACTCTGCGGACTACATCTTCCATTGGCTCTTCCACCAGTAATTTTTTCCCATTGTTCAGAGTAATAACAGTATCTGGAGTTTCTTCGATTGTCTCTATCATTTCTGCATTCAGAATAAATTCTCCTTGTTTGTCCCCATCCGATTTAAATTTTGTTAATTTAATCATAATAAGTACCTGCCCATTTCCCAGACTCTTCTAATAAATTTATAAAACAGCCCGCCCCAGGCATCCTGGGGCGAACCAGTTTTACCACTTAAATATAAAAATTAACGCTTCATGCCAATCAAGGTCTCTAACAGCTCATCAGAAACTGTAATAATCTTGGAGTTAGACTGATAACCACGCTGGGTAACAATCATATCAGTCAGCTCGCTGGCCAGGTCTACATTGGACATTTCCAGTGCAGATGGAGTAATGGTAGTACCTAAATCCTTAGCGCCCTTGATATTAGGCTCACCAGAGTTGTTGGACTTGGAATAAAGGGAATTACCCTCCTTGGTTAAACCAGCAGCATTGTTAAACTGAGCTACAGCTACCTGAGCCTCAGCCTTGTTAACACCATTGGTATAGGTACCAGTAATAACACCAGAGCTATCGATGGATACGCTCTTTAAGGTACCAGCTGCATTACCATCATTGGAAGCATAGGCAGTGCTGCTGCCAGAGAACTGGGTTAAAGTTTTCAGGTCAATATCAACGTCCTGATCTGCGGCAGTCTGTTTAGCTGGTGTACCACCATCATCATAAGTAAAATGCAATTTTGCTGAACCAGAATCATATTTTCCACTGGTAGTAAATTTTAAATCAGTATTAGATGCGAAAGTGACATTTACATTACCACTTGCCTCATTAATAACATAAGGTGTAGCTGTTGGCAGAGATAACTTCCATGTATTAGCCGAATCTTTGGTAATAATAATTGGAATAGTATGAGCACCACCCTGGCTGTCATAAACAGTAGCAGAGGTATTAACCGCATCACCAATAGCAGCAGTAGAATCTAAATTATTCGCATAAGTAAATTTAGTAGTTGACTTAGCTGCCATAGGCTTGCCGGCAGGAATCTTAATACCGCCGATATCTGCAGAAGTATTCAATTTACCAGCATCGTCAGCCATCCAGCCCATTACAGGGATACCATCGCTGTTTACATAGTTACCCTGCTCGTCAAACTTAAAAGCACCATTACGGGTGTAATAATTAACACCGCCGCTCTTTACTACAAAGAGGCCATTACCAGACAAGCACAAGTCAGTGTTGTTACCAGTGGACTGTGGAGAACCATCTGTAAAGAGAGTATCAATGGAAGATACTGCAGAGCCCAGGCCGATCTGCTTTGGGTTAGTACCGCCCAGAGCATTTTCTGCATCGGCACGGGATGCACCAGATAAGGTCTGGCTTAAGGTATCAGAAAAGGTTACACGGCCAGATTTAAAGCCGGTAGTATTAACATTAGAAATATTGTTGCCCACAACGTCCATGCGGGTCTGATGATTTTTTAAACCGGAAACACCGGAATAAAGTGAACGCATCATAATGAATCAATCTCCTTCGCTATGGCGGGATTCATTGCATGAGCTGCCTCAGTCAGTCAGCAGCCCAAGGCCTCCGTAAAGGTCCAGCCCTTAAAGAATCGCCGCACTGTCAATATTAGTAAATATATTTTCCTTTGCACTTGATCCATCCATGGCGGTAATCACTGTCCTGTTGGTAACGCTGACCACCAGGGCCATATCATTCATATAAATCAGTGATTCCCTGGCTCCCTTCTGAGCCATCCTATCTACAGTATCATTCAGCTTCTGCATATCCTGAGCATTGAAGTTCAGCTGACGGCTTTCCAATCTCTGCAGAGCATGATTAGAAAAGTTCACACGCTGCTTTGTCTGACTTAAAATATCAGCAAAGGATGCGCCTGTTATGGCAGTATTGTGAACAGGAACGCTTCTCTTGGAAGCTGATGTATCTGCTGGCAAAATAGGCTGTGACTGAAAAAATATGCTAGAATCAGACATTCCTCTTGCCTCCTAAATCATTTTAAGCCTTCCCCAATACGAGTCAGATTGCTAATCTCCACCTTGGTAGTAGCCTTAGTGCCATCTGCTGCTGTAACCTCACAAATCAGTGAAGGTGCACCATCAGAAATGCTGACACCCTTAATAACACCAGTATGAGTAGTAGTCTTGCCATTTTCATCAGTAGCAGCCCACTGTACATCCTTGTCAATCATATTGCTGAGCTGGCCAACTAAAACAGAGGTATCGATATTTTCTACCATGGTAGTAAGATTTTCCAGGCCGCTT
>JAFPCE010000190.1 GCA_017390245.1 Selenomonadaceae bacterium | reverse complement strand
ATATATGCTGATTTGCTTATTTCATTGCCAAAGCAGCCTCTACAAAGCCCTTAAACAATGGATGCGGATGATTTGGACGGGACTTCAGCTCAGGATGGAACTGGGAAGCCACGAACCAAGGATGATCTACCACCTCAACGATTTCTACCAGGCTGTCATCTGGCAAAGTACCAGCAATAGTCATGCCTGCATCAGCAATCTGCTGGCGGAACTTGTTGTTGAACTCATAACGGTGACGATGACGCTCACTGATCATTTCAGCACCATAAGCAGCATAGGTCTTAGTGCCAGGCTTCAGCTTGCATGGATATGCACCTAAGCGCATGGTACCGCCCTTGTCCTCAACATCAACCTGGGACTCCATCAAATCAATAACAGGATGCTTGGTCTCAGAGGAGAACTCGGAGCTGTGTGCATCGCTCAAGCCGCATACGTGGCGGGCAAACTCAATAACAGCACACTGCATGCCAAGGCACAGGCCCAGGAACGGAATCTTGTGTTCACGGGCATACTGGATAGCCATAATCTTGCCCTCAACACCGCGGTCACCAAAGCCGCCAGGTACCAGGATACCCTTGCAGCCTGCAAATTCCTCATCTAAATCAACGCCAGCAGCCTCAATCTTCTCAGAATTTACCCAGTGGATTTTCACTGCAGTATCGTTAACAATGCCAGCATGGTGCAGAGCCTCAGTTACAGAGATATATGCATCTGGCAGCTCAACATACTTGCCTACAACAGCAATCTTCAGCTTCTTCTGAGGATTCTTAATCTTGTTAACCATGTTAGCCCACTCTTCCATGTTAGCTGGAACGTAGCTCATGTTTAACTTCTCTAATACTATACGGTCTAAGCCCTCTTCCTGCATCATCAGAGGAACCTCATAGATAGTATCAGCAGTTCTATTCTCAATAACAGCAGACTCTTCTACGTCGCAGAAAAGTGCCAGCTTTGCCTTCATATCCTTGGTCAGAGGCTTTTCAGTACGGCATACCAGAATATCTGGCTGGATGCCGATACCGCGGAGCTCCTTAACGCTGTGCTGGGTAGGCTTAGTCTTCAGCTCACCGGCAGCGGAGATATAAGGTACTAAGGTTACGTGAATGTAAAGTACATCATTGCGGCCAACTTCCTTCTTTACCTGGCGGATAGCCTCCATGAAAGGAAGGGACTCAATATCACCAACAGTACCGCCAATCTCAGTAATAACAACGTCAGCATCATCAGCAGCAGCCACATCGTAAACTCGCTGCTTAATCTCATTGGTAATATGAGGAATAACCTGAACAGTCTTGCCTAAATAGTCACCACGGCGTTCCTTATTCAGAACGTTCCAGTAAACCTTGCCAGCAGTAATATTAGACCCCTTGGTCAGGTTAATGTCGATAAAACGCTCATAATGGCCCAGATCCAAGTCAGTCTCAGCACCATCATCAGTTACGAAAACCTCACCATGCTGATATGGGCTCATAGTACCTGGGTCAATATTAATATATGGGTCAAACTTCTGAATGGTAACCTTGATACCACGGTTCTTCAAAAGTCTTCCTAAAGACGCAGCTGTAATACCCTTACCCAGAGATGAAACCACGCCGCCTGTTACAAAAATATACTTTGCCATTTCATTACCTCCTAATAAGTCTTAGTTACCTTCCTGAATGGACTCAAACAAATTCTCTTCTCTCTGACGGTTATTCTGTGCGCGGGTAGCTGCAGCAGAACGGGCACCACGGGCAGAGCGCTTAGTCTCTGGCGGATTCCACTCAGTTAAGCCCCACTTGCCTTCACCAGCATAATGGAATTTGCTGTCCATGTTAATCTGTGTATATATCTCAGAAATTGCTTCAGCCATAGCATGTACGGACTTGCCGCTCTTCTCAATAACCTCTGTAATCAAATCCTTGTAATACATAGGCACCTTGCTTTCATTCAAAATGGAAGCTGCAATTTCCAAATCTGACATCTTAGTATAATCCAATGTTCTATCCCCTTTCATCTGTTAAATAAATCTATATCTAAAAACCAATTACATCTTTTCTGGTGCAGATACACCCAAAATCCCCAGTGCATGGCGGATAACGTGTGCTGCAACAGTTACCAGTGCCAGACGGGCCTCAGCCAGGTCAGCCTCAACGCCCAGGATACGGCACTGATTATAGAAGCTGTGGAGGCAGCCTGCCAGCTCGTAAGCATAACGGGCAATACGCTGTGGCGCATATTCAGCCGCAGCCTTGGCAATCTCCTCCTCATACTTCTGCAATTTATTAATCATAGCAATTTCAGTTTCATCGGTAAGAAGCTCCAGCTTAGGTGCTTCAGAAACCTTCAGCCCTGTTTCCTCTGCCTGGCGGAAAATGCTGCAGATTCTGGCATGGGCATACTGAATATAGTAAACAGGATTCTCATTGGACTTAGACTTAGCAAGATCCAGGTCAAAGTCCAGCTGGCTGTCCATGGAGCGCATAATGAAGAAGTAACGGGCAGCATCAGTGCCAACCTCTTCAATCAGCTCTGCCAGTGTTACGGTCTGTCCAGTACGCTTGCTGAGCTTCACCAGCTCACCGCCCCGCAGCAGACGCACCATCTGTAAAAGCAGCACCTCCAGCTTATCAGCATCGTAGCCTAAAGCAGACATAGCAGCCTTGACACGGCACACATAACCGTGATGGTCAGCACCCCAGATATTAATGATACGGCCAAAGCCTCTGTCATACTTATCCTTGTGGTAAGCAATATCTGCTGCTAAATAAGTAGGTACACCATTATCACGGATAACTACTCTGTCCTTGTCATCGCCATAATCAGTGGACTTCAGCCACAGGGCACCGCCCTCTTCATACAGCTTGCCACGTTCCTTTAATACCTCACAGGCAGCCTTTACCTTGTCTGGATGCAGGGTACGCTCACTGTACCACACATCAAAGGAACAGT
>JAFPCE010000189.1 GCA_017390245.1 Selenomonadaceae bacterium | reverse complement strand
TTTTTTATGGTTTTTATTTTATTCATAGAAGGAAAATTGTTGCAATGTAGCGAAGTTATTAAGGATAAAAATTTTAGGATGATGATTATGCGCAAAAAATGGAATATTAAGGGGCATGATGCAGAGCGTGCCCAGGAGCTTGCCAAGGAGCTAGGTGTGTCTAGTTTTCTGGCAGGTATTATGTTACAGAGAAATATTGATACCAAGGAAAAAGCGGAGGTGTTTTTACATCCAGAGAACCAGCCTTATAATGACCCTATGGAACTGCCAGATATGGAAAAGGCAGTGAAGCGTATTTGTGCGGCCATTGAAGCCCAGGAAAATATTGTGGTATACGGTGACTATGATGCTGATGGTATCACAGCCACCTCGGTGATGCTGCACAATCTGGGGAGGCTGGGGGCAAGAGTTGATTACTATATACCAGACCGTTTCAGGGAGGGCTATGGCATTAATCTGAAGGCCCTGCAGAAGCTGCAGGCAGAGGGCTGCAGCCTGGTGATAACCGTAGACTGCGGCATTAAGTCTGTAGAGGAAATCGCGGCCATGAATGAGTGGATGGACTTTGTCATTACTGACCACCATCTGCCAGGCGATGAATTGCCTAATGCTCTGGCTGTGGTAGATGCCCATAGAAAGGATTCCACCTATCCATGTCCAGAGCTGGCAGGCGTAGGCATTGCCTTTAAGCTGTGCCAGGCTGTTTACCAGCACTTGGGGAAAACCAGTGATGATATGGGTCTGGAACTGGTAGCCTTAGGCACTATAGCTGATGCTGTACCTCTGCTGGATGAAAACAGGAAAATCGTAGCTGAGGGCATTGCCCGCATGAAGGAAACCTCCTTCTGCGGTTTAAAGGCACTTTTAAGCTCAGCTGGCATTCAAAGTAAAAATCTTAACTCCACTAGCGTGGGGTTTGTTTTAGCGCCTAGAATCAACGCTGCAGGCCGTATCGAAAAGGCGTCTATAGCAGTAGATTTGCTGCTGGCTGATAGTGATCTGGTGGCAGAGGAGCTGGCAGAAAAGCTGTCTGAAATTAATACAGAGCGCCGGGCATTGAAGGAAAAAATACAGAAAATGGCTGAGGAGCAGTTAGCTAAGCTGGATGCTGTTAACAGCAAGGTTATTGTGGTGGCAGGGCAGGAATGGCACCATGGCGTACTGGGACTGGTGGCTTCATCATTGCAGGAAAAATATTACCGTCCAGTAGTGGTTATCAGCATCAAAGATGGGGTTGGCAAAGGATCAAGCCGCAGCATAGAGGGCTTTAACCTTTTTGAGGCTCTCAGCAACTGCTCTGATAATCTGCTGCAGTTTGGCGGGCATGAAATGGCTGCTGGTCTTACTGTAGCTGAAGATAAGATTGACAGCCTCCGGCAGGCCTTGCAGAAGGAAGCTGAGCGGCAGTTAGATTATGAGGATTATATTCCATACTTTGATGTGGACAAGGAGCTTTCGCCAGCAGATTTAACCATGGATATGGTGGAGGAGCTGCATCTGTTAGAGCCTTATGGCATGAAAAATGAAGTACCTCTCTTTGCCTGCACTCATGTGCCAGTGGAAAGCCCTATGCTGCTGGGCAGAGACCAGACTCACATGAAATTCTATGTACCTGGTGATGCGGAAAGGGTAGAGGTAATAGCCTTTAACAGAAGCCAGGACTTTGGCAGGGTAGAAAAGGGCAGGCTGGATCTGGTTTATGAGGCATCCATTAATGAATGGCGTGATAGCAGAAGTGTCCAGTGTGTACTGAAATCCATGGATGCGCCGGTTATGCATCAGGTGCACATGCCTATGGACAGGGATTTGATGAAGGAGCTCTTTATCTTTTTGCGGAACATGGCTAAAAGAGCCCAGCGCATTACCCAGGATGCAGACTGGCTGAATGTGGGACTGAGACTCCATGGCGTTACTATGGATAAGGAAAATCTCCAGCAGGGGCTGCAGGTCTTAGAGGAAATGGGACTTTTAAGCAAAAAGGATGCAGATAGCTATGAGCTGAACCTGCATACCGGCCGCTTAAATCTGGAGTCTTCACCTTTGTACTGTCAGCTGCACCAGCAGTAGAGGCTGTGGCAAAGTGTACAATTTTAGCATTTTTATGCTATAATTTCCCTAAAGTGTAAACTAGACTATTGTCTAGTACAAATGATTTGGTAATGGTGGTGCATATTATGACGAAAGAAACCAACTCCATGGGAGTGAATATATATACACCAGTGGTAGCTAGTGCTACTGCCTGCGTGACAATAGATGATGTTATTAATGCTCTGCTGGAGTACCAGCCCCATGCCGATGTGGACCTGGTGCGTAAGGCCTATGAGCTGGCTCATGCAGCCCATGAGGGTCAGAAGCGGGCTTCGGGTGAGGAATATATCATTCATCCTCTGTGTGTAGCTAAGATTTTAACAGAGCTGCAGATTGACTATATCACTATTACAGCAGCCCTGCTCCATGACGTAGTGGAGGATACTACCTATTCTCAGGCCCAGATGGAGGATATCTTCGGACC
>JAFPCE010000188.1 GCA_017390245.1 Selenomonadaceae bacterium | reverse complement strand
CAAGGGTGCAGACTTTACTGAGGGGGCTGAAACTGTCAAGAAGACTGCCTTTAAGATTACCCGTGTAGGCCAGCTGGTTGCCCGTGAGGCTTCCCGCCGTCTGGGTGTACCTTTTGGCATCATTGACCTTTCCTTAGCACCAACTCCTGCAGTAGGTGACTCTGTGGCTAATGTGCTGGAGGAAATGGGGCTTGAGCGCTGTGGTGCACCAGGTACTACTGCTGCCTTGGCATTGTTAAATGACGCTGTTAAAAAGGGCGGCCTCATGGCTTCTTCTCATGTAGGCGGTTTAAGCGGTGCTTTCATTCCAGTCAGTGAGGATCAGGGCATGATTGAAGCAATTGAGTGTGGTTCTCTCTCCATTGAAAAGCTGGAGGCTATGACCTGCGTATGCTCTGTAGGCCTTGATATGATTGCTGTGGAGGGTGATACTACTGCAGCTACTATTTCCGGCATCATTGCTGATGAGGCAGCTATTGGCATGATTAACAATAAGACTACTGCTGTGCGCATTATTCCTGTACCTGGCAAAAAGGTAGGAGACAGCGTAGAGTTTGGCGGTCTTCTGGGACGCTGCCCTATCGTTCCTATCCGTAATAACTGGAGCTCTGAGGCATTTATCGCCCGTGGCGGACGTATCCCAGCTCCTATTCGCAGCCTGACTAATTAATATTATGCGTGTAACAAAGAAGATTAAAGAACAGCAAATCGCCATTTTAGGCGAGGTATATAAAGACACAAAGCCAGCTCTGGAATTTAGCAATCCCTTTGAGCTTTTGATTGCAGTGATTTTGTCTGCCCAGTGTACTGATGTAAGGGTAAATATAACCACTGCCAGGCTTTTTGCCAAGGCGCCAACGGCAGAAGCTATAGTAGCTATGGGATTAAAGGCATTGGAGCAGGAAATCAAGGACTGTGGTCTTTTCCGCAACAAGGCAAAAAATATCATGGCTACTTGTGAAATTTTGTCTAAAGAGTATAATGGTGAGGTGCCACAGGATTTTGACACGCTGCTGCATCTGCCTGGAGTTGGCAGGAAAACTGCTAATGTAGTTATCAGCATTGCTTTTGGCAGACCAGCTATTGCAGTGGATACCCATGTTTTCCGTGTATCCAACCGGCTGAAGCTGGCTAAGGGAGATACTCCTTTAGAGGTGGAGCAGGGGCTCATGAAGGCTATCCCGCAGGAACTCTGGTCAAAGGCACATCATTGGCTTATCTGGCATGGGCGCAGAGTCTGCAAGGCAAGAAAGCCTCTTTGTCAGGAATGTCCACTGGCAGAGGTATGCCCTAGCATGGGGAAAGAATAATTAATTGAGATTTTTGAGGTGAAATACCATTGATTTACAGGAAGGCCCGTTTTCAGGATGCGGAAACAATATATAATTTGATTTATGATTATGCCCAGAAGGGTGAGATGCTGGCCCGGTCCCGCAATACAATTTATGAGACCATGCGGGATATGGTGGTAGCAGAAAATGAAGACGGAGAGGTTGTAGGCGTTGGCGGCCTGCATATTACCTGGGATTCTCTGGCAGAGGTCCGTTCTATGGCTGTTTCACCAAAATATAAGAGGCATGGCATTGGCAGTGGTATTGTCAAGGAGCTTATCCGGGAAGGCAAGGAAATGGGGGTAAAGAAGATATTTACCCTCACATATAAGCCACAGTTTTTTGTAACACTTGGTTTCCGGGAGGTTAAGAAGGAAGATTTGCCACATAAGGTGTGGAAGGAATGTATTGATTGTCCGAAATTTCCTGATTGTGATGAAACTGCCATGATTTTAATGGAATAAGAGGAGAAGGCTCTGGTGCGTGATGTGCCAGAGCCTTCTGCTTAACATTACAAAAAATAATTTTCGCTTGACTTAAAGCTAACTTTAACTTGTATAATAGCTCCAATTTCAAGTAAGGTTTATGTAAAGTGTTAAAGGCTGGTGTTTTTATGGCTGAGAAGAAATCTTTGTCCCGCAGGACTTTTATAAAGGGTGCTATGGGCTTTGCAGGGCTGGCAGCTCTGGGGGCTGGTGTTAGTTTTTTGCCACGGACAGAATTGATGCGCACTATTGAAAATAAAAAACACAGTCTGCTGCAGGACAAGCAGGTACAGTATCTCCGGCAGATGATTACTGCTGATAGTACCAGCAGCCGGGGGCTTATGTGGCAGGCTGAAAGAGAGATGACAGATCCTAAGGTTTTGCTAAGACTGAAGGGTGACAAGCAGGAAAAGGAATATCCTGTGGAAAAAAAATTTTTATAGAGGATGGGTCCCAGAATTTCCAGTATCATAGTGAAATCAGTTCATTATCTGAAAATAGTGATTATGAATATGCTGTGAAAGACGGGGATAATATCAGTGACTGGCACAGCCTGCATACTCCTAAAACCCAGCAGGATGAGTTTTCTATGCTGGTATTCCCAGATAGCCAGTCGGCAAATTACAGTGACTGGAAAAACCTGGCTCAGATGGCCTGGAAATAGATAGTATTTCTGTAAATAAATAAAATTTAATAAAATCAGGTTGACAGCGATGGCAGAAATGTGTAATATATACAACTGTTGTCGCTGTTTTATTTTATAAGAAATTACAGCAATAGCAAAGCAAAAATATCTTAAAAAAGTGCTTGACAAGCATATATGGTTTAAGATATTATATAAAAGCTGACTCACGGAGATGACTTAAAACATTAAGTGAGCAGAGATTGTTCCTTGAAAACTAAACAATGCAATAAGAAATCATGCACACATGATTTCAAGCCAGATGTTGGT
>JAFPCE010000187.1 GCA_017390245.1 Selenomonadaceae bacterium | reverse complement strand
GCAAGGAAATCTGCCAGATGGCAGGGACAAATCTGGCTGCTATTAACTATCATTTTGGCAGCAGAGAGGGGCTTTATGAGGAGCTTTTGTACAAGATTCACCAGTTTATGGTAAATGAAGATAAATTAAAGGATATAGCTAATGGCAGTGGAACTCCCAGAGAAAAAATAAATAAGCTGGTGGATATGATAGCAGGACAGGTGTGGTCTCAGGAAAACTGGCAGATGACCGTGTGGACCCGGGAGGTTATGACTACCAGTCAGTCAGAGCAGGTGACAAAGGTCTTAATGCAGGTGGTGCAGAAAAAAGGCAGCTATGCATTGAGTCTGTTTAGCCAGTATACAGGGCTGGCAATTTTTGACATACGGCTGTATCTGGCATTTATGTGCTTTATGGCACCAATTCTGCTGGTTACCTTTGCCAAGCACAGCTCTATAGATTACCATCAGATTAGCGGCCAGTCCTGCAGCAATGAGGAAATCTTAAAAAATGTAAAGCAGTTTTGCTTTGCAGGTCTGGACAGCTACAGGGAAAATAATGAATAGGTGTATAAATACCATTATATTTCTGCTATAATAACATAGATTGATTGCCACGAAGGGGGCTATGGATAATGGAAAATAATGAAAATACACCAAATACAGACAATGAAGTGAAGGAAACAATGGAGCAGCGGGCAGAGAAGCTGGCTGCGGAGCTGGGGATAGATAAGGCTAAGTGGCCTGAGGAGCTGCGTAACCTGGATGCTACTATGCTGCGGATGGAAAATGAAATGGGGGAGAGCCTGGTGATGCCTGCCATAGGACAGTTGCGACAGCGTTTCATGAGCCATGAGGCTATGAATAAATTCCATTTCAAGGAATATTACATCGACAGGAATCTGCTGTATGTCAATCGTCTGGTGGAGGAAGTAGCCATCTTTATGGCTGAGGAGCGCCGTGATGAGATGAGGCATGCCTTAGATGATATGTTTAAGGCCAACGTGGATACTGTGCTGAATGATCCCGACATGCTTTCCATGCCACAGCGCATGGAGTACCAGTCTTCTAATGGCAGCAGCATTTTCCCTGATACGCTGTTAGATCCTATTCTCATTACCCAGGCTGTAAATATTATGGCTATGATTTTGTCACCAACAGCTATGTGCTCCAGCAATGAGTATCTGATGCAGCATCAGGATGCTATCGTAGATCTTTTGCGGTGCCACGCTTCTGGACTTGGCTTAGGCAAGGCTGTTTGTTAAGCATAACATGAATATCACTGTATGCCAGAAACAAGGTGAGAACTGCTTTATGGCAGCAGAATGGTTATAAAATTAAGCAAAGTTATAATTACATATTGGCATAGGAGGGCACTGGCATAAATAAGGGCCAGGCTCTACCGGAAAGGAAGAATAATGTCAGAAAAAGAAAAATATTTGCAGATACGCAGAGAAGCTATGTGGACAGGATTTGCTTTAGTAATCCTGATTCTCTTCTGGTTAGTGGCAGGCTTTGGCATGTCTCATATAGATGTGAAGGTGTTTGGACTGCCTGTATGGGCTGTAACAGGAACTGTGGGAGTGTGGATTTTTGCCATGGTTCTTGTGAAAATGCTGACTTCACTGGTGTTTCAGGATATTGACCTAGAGCCGGATGAGGAGTTTTTTGCTCAGATACGGGAAGAGGATAAGGATGAACTTGTAAGTTTAAAAAATGAAGAGGGGGCAGGAAAATGAGCGGAGATTTAAGTCAGCTGCTGCCTCTTTTAGGCTATATGGCCTTTATGATTGGCATTAGTATTTTCATTCG
>JAFPCE010000186.1 GCA_017390245.1 Selenomonadaceae bacterium | reverse complement strand
TTTGCTCTCTTTTCGCAGGAATCCTTGAACGATACCTTAACTGTGGCGTCCTTGCCGCCCAATCCCAAAAATCCCTTTGAGCCTTCTTCTACAACTTCTATCTCTGCTTCTTCTATAGTTATGCCAAGTTCCTTTAAAGCAAGCTCTATTGCTTCGTCTTTGGTTTTTGCTGATTTTTCTATTGTATTAATCATAATTAACCTCTTTTTTTCTTTTTCAAATTATATTTTTTTATTTTTTCCTGGATTTTTGCTTCGCGGATTTTGTCCTGCTCTTCGAGTTCTTTTGCGAGCTTTTTGTTGTAATATCCGTTTAATACCACCGTCTGCACAAGGGTGAGTACATTGGATATTGTCCAGTAAAGGCCAAGTGCCGCAGGGAATGTAAATGTAAGCCACAATGTCATAAACGGCATAAAGTATGTCATAGATTTTGTCATGCTCTCGCCGGGATTTTCGGTGGGGTCTTTCTTCTGGTCGGGAGAGAGAATTCTTTGCGGCTTTGCCTCTGCCTTGGGTGTATCGGCATTTTTGTCCTTGTTCATAAGGGTGGTTATCTTACTTGTAAGATAGGTTGTAACACCCGAAAGTATCGGTATAATAAGTGCTGTAAGTGCAATGGCTCCTGCCTTGCCGCTTAAAAATGCGGAAAACTCTGTCCACGGTGTGCGTGCAAGGTCAAGACCGAAAAAGTCAAAGTTGAGACCCAACTTTTCTGCAAGTTCAATCTGTGCACCTGCTGCTCTCGACGAAATCTCGTATGTCTTATAAAGGCCTTCGAGTGCCTTTTTGCCGTAGCCGAGCACATACTCTGCAGGCTGCTGAATAACCCTGTACATAGCGATAAGTATCGGGAACTGAATAAGAAGCGGGAGACATCCGCCCATAGGGTTTACTCCGTATTCCTTGTAGAGCTTCATAGTTTCCTGGCTGGCTCTCTCTTTGTCGTATTTGTATTTTTCCTGGAGTTCTTTGAGCTTGGGCTGAATTCTCTGCATCTTGGTCATAGACTTTTGCTGCTTGAGAGTAAGCGGAAGCACAATGAGCTTGATTACAAGTGTAAGAAGTATTACGGCAATACCGTAATTAGAAAACACATCATATATTGATTTTAATATAAAGCCAAAGGCTCTGTATATATAACCCATAGTATATTCCTCCTATCGTAGAGGGTCGTATCCGCCCGCATTAAACGGATGGCATTTTAAGATACGCTTTACAGCAAGAAAGCTGCCCTTTAGTGCTCCGTACTTGGTAACCGCCTCGAGTGCATATGACGAGCACGAGGGATAAAACCTGCAACACGGCTTTTTAAGAGGGGATATTCTTTTTCTGTAAAACTTAATTATGTGGATAAGTATCTTTTTCATTCAAGTTCAGACTTTTCTATACAATATTTCATAGACGACAGTACCCTTGCATAAGGTACATATGCCATCTTTGACCGTGCCGATATGATGATATTGTAGCCATTTGAAAGAGGCGGCATACACTCTCTGTAAGAGGAGCGGATGAGCCTTTTGGCACGGTTTCGGTCGTGGGCCTTGCCCACCGCCTTGGAAACAGTTATTCCAAGGTGGCATGTTTGCTTTCTGTTTTTGTAATAATAAAAAACAAAGCAATCGGAGACTATCTTTTTGCCTTTTTTGTACGCATAGACAAACTCTCTGTTGAGTTTAACCGTTTTTTTCACAGATAATCCCCCTTTCCGTATCACAAAAAACGGAACGGCCGGAGCATCAACGCCCCATCCAAAGCCCTTTATAAAAGGACTTAAAGACCGTTCCCTACAGCAATCTTAAACTTGTAGGATTGAGGATATACCTCAATCGTTTAATGACAACGGCAAATCTTACGCGGATAAAACTTTTCTACCCTTTAATCTTCTGCGAGCTAAAACTTTTCTGCCGTTTGCGTCACTCATTCTTGCTCTGAAGCCGTGAACTTTGCTTCTGTGTCTTACGTTAGGCTGATATGTTCTTTTCATTAACTCTACACCTCCTTACAAAAGTACAGCTGTATATTGAAAGTTCTTTAAATCAAGCAAATGCTTATGCCGTATCTGCCGTCCCTACGGCTTGGGAACTCCGCATGCGTACACCGCGGAGAAACGAAATTCATTTAAAAAACCTTTTGCCGACTAAAAATCACATCTAATTATATACCATCATATTTTATTTGTCAACTAAAATTTTCCCATATTGTCCACATTGGGGCTAATTTGTGCACTTTTTATGTAACTTTGGTACGATTTGTCAACATTTTTGTTATTTGACCGCTTTCTTTTCGGCGTATTTGCAAAGGGGAGCTAATGTGCTGCTTTCCACTGTTATAATCTTTATTACATCTCCCGATGCAACATTTTCAAGCTCAAAGAGCTTTGTACTGCTCTGTGGCAATATTTGCTCGCCCTTCTTTAAAGATACATCCTTCATATTGCCATTTTCATCATACAATACCGCAAAGATGTCCGCTGTTATGCTGTCGCCTGTGAGATTTACAAAATCTGCTATTGCCACCGCACTTTTGTCGCCGAAAACAAGCGGTTTTTCTATCCCGGCTTCGAGACCTGTCACACCTGCCGAAAAGGTATTATATGCGTAGTCTGTCACATATATTTCAAGCTCCGTTTCCGTAAGTCCCGTTATATCAAACAAAAACTCCGCCTTGTCCGAAGGCACAGGTACCTGCAAAGATAATATGTTGCCATCTTTAATAAGCTCAATGCCCATTATGTACCTGTTGTCCGAGGCATTTACCTTAAGGAGCTTTCTGCCGTTATCCTGCGTTATTTCTATCTTGTCTATTACGGGCTTTGTTGTATCTACATAAAACGGCATATCAAGCTCGTATTTCGTATTGTTATCCGATGCATAAACGCCGCTTATCCTTGCAGTGTAGTCACCCTCGGCAATAGAGAGGTCTGCATCACTGCATATGAGCAAATATTTATCCACAATGCTCTTTGTGTCTGTGTAGATTACATTTTGGTCTTTGTCAGTAATTGTAACATCAAGGTCATAGCACGGCCTCATTGTAAAAGATGTTATGCAAAGGCTGTCCAATAAAGCGTCGCCGTTTGGAGAAAAGCCTGCATATTGTATACCGCTGTAATCCATAGGGTCGATTTCGGGGTTTTCTTCCGAAAGGAGAACGGCAAAGGTATTTACACCCAGTGCAGAGCAGTCGTGCTCTTCTATGTTGCACTCACTGCCCAAGGCTCCATACAGTCCCGTAACAGAGTAAAAGCTGTCATCTTCGTACCAGGGCAGATCCACAAGCGGTGCTTTTTCCCAGTCTCCGTAAAAGCCTGTAAACGGAATACTTGCCTTTAAATCCGTGCCGCTTTTCTTCATTATAACATATCCGTCAACAAAAAATCCGTTTTCAAATATTTGCAGATTTTCTTTTGTTGCTTCGCTGTCCAATGTAATATTAAATTCTATTTCTTTTTCCGAATTTGCCTCAACCGTTATCTCGGATACGCCATCGCAGGAAAAGGGGATGGACTTTACTTTGCCCACATATCCGTCTTGGGTAATATCATCTGTCATAACCTCAACTGTTATCTCATCAAAGGTCACATCGGTCTGTGTAATGTTTTGTGCATATATTTTGAAGCTTATTTCGTCACCCAGATTTTCTCCCAGAGACAGCTTGCCTTTTCCGTCGTGACCTTTCAGGATAACCTTGGTATTTAGTGCCGCTTTGACATCGGCAAGTCCTGCTCCCTGATTTCTGGGGGAATAGGGGATATTGGTGTCTTCATTTCGCAAAATCCTTGCCGAAGACATTATGATGTTTTGTGCAAGATCCTGCGACGGTTCAAACCCTGCCTTTTTTACATATTCATTTACAAGAAGATACACACCTGCATAATGCGGTGTAGACATCGAGGTACCGCTTTGCAGCTGGTACTCTCCGCCGGTAACCGAAGAGCTCTTTGCAAAAACGATTCCCAGTCCCCTAGCCTTCTACTGCTTTTCCAAAAATTTTATCAGTATTTCCAGTATTTTTTCCACGTCCAGGGGCTTGGCTATATGTTCATTCATCCCAGCTGCCAGTGCATTTTCACGGTCCTCAGCAAAGGCATTGGCCGTCATGGCTATAACAGGAATACTGCTCTTTGCTGTATCCTTCAGCTCACGGATAGTTCTGCAAGCAGTGTAGCCATCCATGTTTGGCATCTGCACATCCATGAGAATCAAATCATAATACTCATCCTCATGCTGCTTCAGCATCTCTACACAGATAGCACCGTCTTCAGCTCGTTCCACCTGCAGGCCGTACTTCTTCAGTATCTCCATGGCGATTTCAGCATTCAGGTCATTGTCCTCTGCCAGCAGGATGCGCCTGCCCTGCAGCACCTTCAGATCCTGAGATGTTTCTTTTTTGTCCTCCATAACCACATCCTCAGCTATGCGGTGGGAAATGGTTATGGTAAAGGCAGAGCCTTCCCCCAGCTTGCTTTTTACCTCAATAGTGCCTCCCATCAGGGTAACCAGCTTCTTTACAATAGGCATGCCAAGGCCAGTGCCCTCGATGCGGTTACCTGCAGAATTACGTTCCCTGGTAAAGACCTCAAACAGCACCTGCTGGAACTCCTCTGACATACCAATACCAGTATCAGCTATAACCGCTCTGATGGTAGTATAGCCTTCCCTGTCACATGGTATTTCCTCCACATCAACAGAAATAGTTCCGCCTTCTGGCGTATACTTCAAGGCATTAGAAACAAGATTTACAAAGATTTCTGTTATCTTCAGCTTATCGCAGTATACATATTTGCTATGAAATTGCAAATTCTTTGCAACTTTTATTTTCTTCCCCCTGAACATCTCGGCATATATATTGCCAATGCTTGCAAAAATATCTGCCAGAGAACAAGGTACTTCATCCAATGTCATGTGGCCGCTTTCAATACGGGCCATTTCCAGCACATTATTAATAAGAGTCAGCAGAAAATCCCCGGATTCCTTGATTTTAGCCAGGTAATCTGCAGATTTTTCCACATTGCCCAGATTATCCTTTAAAAGATCTGTGTAGCCTAAAATAGCATTCATTGGCGTACGGATATCGTGGGACATGTTAAAGAGAAAGACTGTCTTTGCCTGGTCTGCCTTTTTAGCCAGCTCCAGGGCCTTTTCCAAATCCTTTGTCCGCAGCTTTACCTGCTTCTGCAAGGAGTACATGTGAATAAGCACAAACAGCACCAAGATAACCATTCCGGCCATTACAAAGCCTTCCATGGCATGCTCCTTGCTTTTATCCTCCATGAGAGGTGTGGAAAGGCCAAACCACTTCTGCTGGATTTTCTGCAGCTGGCCCTTGACCTTGATATTGGCAATAGCCTGGTTCACATAAGGCACCATGGCAGCCTTCTCCCGTGGCATGCCCAGGCAGACCTGACCCTCATAAAGCGCCTTCCCCAGGATATACATACTTTCATTTAGACCTGACTGCTCAATGTAATAGCTGATAACAGGCTCATCGCCCACTACCATATCCACATTGCCCAACGTCAAAAGCCCAAGTGCCTCCCGGATATTGCTGACATAAACCAGCTTTGCACCAGGATAATGCTTTTTCATGTAGTCATTGGCAAAATCTCCCTGCTGGGTGGCAACCCGGAGTCCATTAAGATCCTTTAGCTGATAATTTGTGGATTTTTTCTGCACCAAAACAGACCGCAGGGTATAAATAGGATCAGAAAAAACCAGATACTCCTTGCGTTCATCATTAATCATCATGCTGCAGAAATCGCTCTGGTTGTTCCGCAATGCCAGCAAAGCATCATCGAAATCACAAGGCTTCTCTACAATATCCACGCCCAGCTCAATGGCCATCTCATTCATGTAGTCCTTCATGATACCCTTGTATACGCCATCATGATCTACAAAGCTGATAGGCGGCGCACCGTTATCGTCAGCAAAAACCAGCTCACCCTTAGGTGCACACTCATGCATCACCTGGACGCGGTAAGCATACTGCTCCTTCTCCCAGTCCTGGTAACACACCAGCCCCAGCACCACCAGCACTACCAGCACCAGGGCCACTGCAACCTTTATATATTCACTTTCTTTCTTAGCATTTTCTCCAGAGCCAGAGTCCATAAAATCCCCCTTTCGCCCTAGCATATCTCTTGCTGTCTAAGCCAAGAAAATGCTGTTAACTATTACTCAAACTCAATGGTTGCAGGTGGTTTGCTGGTGCAATCATACATTACACGGTTAACACCCTTTACCTCATTGACAATTCTGTTGGTAACCTTGTGGAGAACCTCCCAAGGAATTTCTGCGCTTTCAGCTGTCATGAAGTCACTGGTCATAACGGCACGAAGTGCTACAGCGTAGTCGTAGGTTCTGAAATCGCCCATTACGCCTACGGAACGCATATTAGTGAGGGCTGCGAAATACTGGCCCAGGTTCTTATCTACCCCTGCTTTGGCAATTTCCTCACGGTAAATAGCATCAGCTTCCTGTACAATCTTTACCTTCTCTGCAGTAACCTCACCGATAATGCGGATACCGAGACCAGGACCAGGGAATGGCTGGCGGTTTACCAGATATTCTGGAATACCCAGCTCACGGCCGGCATTGCGAACCTCATCCTTAAAGAGGAGGCGCAGTGGCTCAACGATTTCCTTAAAGTCTACACAGTCAGGGAGACCGCCTACATTGTGATGGGATTTAATAACAGCGGACTTGCCTAAGCCGCTTTCAATAACGTCTGGATAAATAGTACCCTGTACCAGGAAGTCAACAGCGCCAATCTTCTTAGCCTCTTCCTCAAATACGCGGATAAACTCCTCACCGATAATTTTGCGCTTTGCCTCAGGCTCTGTAACACCCTTCAGCTTCTCATAGAAGCGCTCCTGGGCATTAACACGGATAAAGTTCAGGTCATAATGTCCCTCAGGGCCAAATACAGCCTCTACTTCATCACCCTCATCCTTGCGCAAAAGGCCATGATCTACAAATACGCAGGTCAGCTGCTTGCCAATAGCCTTAGCCATCAGTACTGCAGCTACAGAAGAATCAACGCCACCAGACAGTGCACACAGTGCCTTGCCATTGCCAATACGCTCTCTCAGCTGCTGAATGGTAGTCTCTACGAAGGAATCCATGCGCCAGTCACCAGCACACTGGCAAACCTTGTAAACGAAGTTAGACAGCATCTTGCTGCCCTCTACAGTGTGGAGTACCTCTGGATGGAACTGTACAGCATAGATGCCCTCAGCCTCATTCTCCATGCCAGCTACAGGGCATACAGGAGTGCAGGCAGTAACAGTGAAGTTAGCAGGAGCTTCAGCAATATAGTCAGTGTGGCTCATCCAGCAGATAGTGCTAGGATTTACATCCTGGAACAGCTTGGAGCTGGTGTCCTTGATAGTAACCTCAGTCTTGCCATACTCGCTGACAGGAGCAGTCTCAACACGTCCCCCTAAGAGATGAGCAATGAGCTGAGAACCATAACAAATACCTAAAACAGGAATCCCCAGTTTAAAAATCTCCGTACTAATGGTGGCCGAATCTGCAGCATAAACGCTGTTAGGACCACCAGTAAAAATAATGCCTTTAGGATTCATTTCCTTGATTTTCTCAATACTCAGAGTATTAGGATGAACCTCGCAATATACATTACATTCACGAACACGGCGGGCAATCAGCTGATTATACTGGCCGCCAAAGTCCAGCACAAGAATCTTTTCGTTTTTCAAAGGGGCTACCTCCTTAATTTTCCAAAATATTTATTAGTACTTAATACCCTACATTCTAACATAAATCAAATAAAAAGGGAAACCATTCCAGCCGTCATATATAGCTTTCCTGGGTTTCCCTTTGCTGATAAAATCTAACTTTCTAATATAAACTTTTTCATTTTGGCCAGTTCAGTTCGCATTAGCTGCCTTGCTGCCTGTATCATTGCCTGCAGGAAACAATGCCAGCATCATTCTCTGCCAGCCTTATTCTTCTTTTTCCGCCAGCACATCCTCTAAGGCACAGCGGGATACCTCATAATTAAAGCCCCTGCCATAGAGCCACTGCAGCATTTTCTTGCTATCGATGTCTTCTCGGTCCTTGGAGCTGCATTTACTTCTCAGTGCCTTTAAAGCCTTTTCGTATTCACGCTGGAAGGTATCCTCAGGTATGCACTCCATTACCAGCGACCTGTCATAGCCCTGCTGCTGTAATTTCGCCACAATCTGCTTGACACTGTAGCTGCTGTTTTCATAGAGATACTCAAATCTCCTGCCACAGCCTGCTTCATCGTCAATGTAGTGCTTTTCCTGCAGCCACTCTATAGTTTCCTCTATATCAGCACTGTCATAGGAGCGGCGCTTCAGCTTTTCCGTCAGCTTTTTAACGCTCTGGTCACTTCGTGCCAGCAAATCTACGGCCTTGGCCTTGCAGGATGGCTGAGGCCTTTTGCTTTTGGCTTTTCTGCCCCGTCCCCATTTTGCTTCTGGCATAGCTGCATCCACTGCTGCAGCATAGCTTTCTGCCTCTGGGATATAGATTTCCTCCAGAGATGCCATATTGGCCATATCCAGTTCATCTGGTATTTCCTCTGAAACGCAGGCTCTCGCTGGCTTTAAGGGCTGTGGCATATTACCAGTAAAACCAGCCTTTTTTCTTCCCCGGCCGGCCTGTAAAAAGTCCTCACAATCTATCAAGGTACTTCACCATTCCCTTGCTGTACATTGCTGTATTATTCACGGTCTGCTTTATTACCCGCAATCTGCAAGTATTACTCACTATCTTACTGTATTACTCGCTATCTTCTTTGTCAGCCAGCTTGCTCTTCTTGCCGCCGCCAGTTAAACGGGCCAGCACCTTTTCGTCCTTCAGCATTTCCTGCAGCTTGCTCTCGATTTCCTCACGAGCCTCAGGATTAGCCTTCAGGAATTCCTTAACGGTATCCTTGCCCTGTCCCAGGCGGGTACCTTCATAGGAATACCAGGAACCGCTCTTGTTAATGATATCCAGATCAGCAGCAATATCAATCAGGCTGCTTTCACGGGATACACCCTCACCATACATAATATCAAACTCAGCAGTCTTAAATGGAGGAGCAACCTTGTTCTTAACGACCTTAACTCTGGTACGGTTACCCAGAATAGTAGTACCCTGCTTTACCACATCAAACTTGCGGACATCAAGGCGTACAGAAGAATAGAACTTCAGGGCACGGTCACCAGTAGTAGTCTCAGGGTTGCCATACATAACGCCAACCTTTTCACGAATCTGATTAATGAAAATAGCAGAAGTCTGGGACTTGCTGATAAAACCAGTAAGCTTGCGCATCGCCTGGCTCATTAAGCGGGCTAAGAGACCTACATGAGAATCACCCATATCGCCCTCAATCTCAGCCTTTGGCACCAGAGCAGCTACAGAGTCCACAACGATGATATCAATAGCACCGCTTCTAACCAGCGCCTCCACAATCTCCAGAGCCTGCTCACCAGTATCAGGCTGGGAAATCAGCAGATTATCAATATCAACGCCTAAATTCTTCGCATAAACAGGATCAAGAGCATGCTCAGCATCAATAAAAGCAGCAGTACCGCCCTGGCGCTGAGCCTCAGCAATCATGTGCAAGGTAACAGTAGTCTTACCAGAAGACTCAGGACCATAAATCTCAATAATACGGCCTCTAGGAATACCACCTACGCCCAAGGCAATATCAAGAGGCAGAATACCAGTAGAAATAACATCCACATTCATGTTGTTCGCTGCATCACCCAGGCGCATAATCGCGCCCTTGCCATACTGCTTCTCAATGCTCCTCATGGCATTAATCAAGGCTTCTTCCTTTTCCATATACATCGCTCCTTTTTGCGCTAATGATTTTCTTTACATAGTATAACAAACAAAAGTTCCCGTGACAACCAAAATTTTAATTATTTTTCATAAAAAAGAGACCAGCCGAAGCTGGTCTCTCAAACTCATAACTCAAAAATTATAAATAATCATCACTGGTCTTCTTCTTAGCCTTCTTGCGAATACCAATCTTCTCAGCCACAATCTCACAAATCACATACAGCGATGGAATAATAAACGTCGCAATAGCAGTAGCAAAGAACATACCACCAACTACTGCCACACCCATGCCGTTACGAGCCGCTGCACCAGCACCAGTTGCCACTGCCAGAGGCAGACAGCCGATGATAAATGCAAAGGAAGTCATAAGAATAGGACGGAGACGAAGACCTGCTGCCTCAATAGCCGCCTTCAGCGGATTCATGCCAGCATCTACACGAATCTTTGCAAACTCTACAATCAGAATCGCATTCTTCGCCGCCAGACCGATAATCATGATAATACCAATCTGCATGTAAATACTGTTCTGCAAGCCTGCATTTGGCACGCCATCCAATGCCTCCAAAATAGAAAGCACATACTCAGAAACCAGCGCACCACAAACACCAACTGGCACAGACAACAGTACGGAGAACGGAATACTCCAGCTCTCATACAACGCTGCCAGACACAGGAAGACGAATACCAGAGCCAATGCCAGCACCTGGCTGGTAGAGTCACCGCTCTTCTTCTCCTCACGAGCCTGACCGCTCCACTCAATGCCGAAGCCCTCAGGGGCAACCTGGCGCACAATCTCCTCAATAGCTGTCATAGCCTCACCAGAGGAATATCCAGTACCTGGATTACCCTGGAAGGTCAGAGCCTTAGAACCATTGAAGCGGTGAATCAGATTTGGACCGGTGGTCTGCTGTGGCTTCAGCAGAGAATCCAATGGAATCATAGCACCAGTATTGCTGCGTACATACATGAAGCGCATGTTGTCAACCTCACTGCGGAAGGTTTCATCAGCCTGCAATACCACCTTGTAGGTACGGCCAAATTCATTAAAGTCATTAACCTGGGAACCACCGAAGAATACCTGCATAGCTGTAAATACATCATTCAGATTTACACCCATAGCCTTTACCTTCTCACGGTCAATATCATACTGATATACTGGAGAATTAATAGTAAAGGAGCAGCGTACACCAGAAAGACGCTTATCCTGGTTAGCCGCAGCAGTTACCTTCTTGGCAATAGCATCCAGCTCTTCATCTGTATGACCGGACAAATCCTGCAGCTCCATCTGGAAACCACCAACAGTACCAAGACCTGGCAGGGATGGCATGTTAAATGGAATAACACGGGCTTCAGGTGCAACCTTGGCACCAGTCATATAAACAGCACCCAGAAGGGCATTAATCTGCTTATCAGGAGTTGTTCTGTTTTCCCAGTTATCAAGACCAACGAACATGGTAGCTGCGTTGGACTTAGTACCAAAGGCCATAATATCAAAGCCGTTGATACTCATGACATTCTGGATACCAGGAATCTGCTGGATAGCACCAGCCACCTTGTCCATAGTTGCTTCAGTCTGGTTAGAGGAAGTACCCTCTGGCAGGCTGATGGATACAGCAAAGTAGCCCTGGTCCTCGTCTGGTACGAAGGTAGAAGGAATAACCTTAAAGAGCAGGCCAGTTAAGCCGCACACCAATACCAGCAGGATAAATACATATTTGGAATTGCCAATGAACCAGCCTACAACCCCCTGGTATTTAATACGCATGGAGTTAAAGCCATCATTGAATTTCTTAAAGAATCTGCCTAAAACGCCCTCATCATCCTTTTCAGAATGAGGCTTCAGCATGGTAGCACAAAGTGCCGGAGTCAGTGTCAGTGCCACAAAGGCAGACAAAGCCATGGAAATAGCAATGGTCAGCGCAAACTGACGGTAAAGTACACCCATCATGCCGCCCAGGAAGGCAACTGGTACGAATACAGCTGCCAGAACGAAGGCGATAGCCACAACTGGGCCCTGTACCTCATCCATAGCCCGCTCAGTAGCATCTATAGGATTCAGGCCCTTAGCCATGTGGGCTTCTACGTTCTCGATAACAACTATAGCATCATCTACTACCAGGCCTATGGCCAGAACCATAGCGAACAAGGTCAGTGTGTTAATAGAGAAGTCAAGAATAATAAAGGCAATAAATGTACCAATCAGAGAAACTGGTACTGCCAGCAAAGGAATCAGCGTTGCACGCCAGTTCTGCAGGAAGATAAATACAACCAGTACAACCAGCAGCAATGCCTCTACGAAGGTCTCAACAACCTCGGTGATAGACGCATTAATGAAGTCTGTGCTATCGACGATTTCCTTATAATCCAAATCAGGTGGGAATTCTGCTCTGGATTCCTCCAGAATCTTTCTAACCTCTGCTACTGCCACCATGGTATTAGCATCATTAGTAAGCTGAACACCGAAAGCAACGCAGTCCTGATTGTTAACCTTACCATTTACAGAATAATCCTTAGAACCGGTTTCAACCTTAGCTACATCCTTTAAACGGACATACTGGCCATCAGCATTAGCCTTCAGGATAATATTGCCGAATTCCTCAGCAGTAACCAGACGGCCATCAATCTTACCAGTAGACTGCTTCTCCTGGCCATTTGGCACAGGCATAGCACCTACAGAACCTGCTGGTGCCTGTACGTTCTGATCATGGATAGCTGCAGAAATCTCAGCAGCAGTGATGCCCATCTCTGCCATCTTAGCAGGGTTACACCAGACGCGCATAGCATAGTCAGAACCGAATACCATAACGGAACCAACACCTGGTACACGCTTAATCTTATCCAGAATATAAATATCAGCGTAATTCTTCAGCCATGGACGATCATAGGTATTGTTAGGAGAATACAGTGCCATCATATAGGCCATGGAATTGGAAGACTTACTGGTAGTAACACCAACAGTCTTAACAGAATCTGGTAAGCTGGAGTTAGCAACTGCTACGTTATTCTGTACCTTAACCGCATCCATATCACCATCAGTACCCAGATCAAACACTACACTAAGAGAGTAGCTGCCTGTATCATTGGAATTGGAGTTCATATAATCCATTCCCTGGGTACCATTAACCTGCTGCTCAATAATCTGGGCAACAGCTTCATTTACCGTCTTGGCATTTGCACCGATATAGGTAGTACTAACTGATACTGTTGGTGGTGCAATCTGCGGATACTGGGCTATAGGAAGCTGTACCGCTGACAACACACCGCCGATAACAATAATCAAAGCTATAACTATTGCAAATATCGGTCTGTGTATAAAAAACTTAGACAAGTGGACGCCCCCTTATTAATTACTGGAAGTGAGAGAGAAGCCCATTTCCTCAGGAGTTACAGCAGTAATTCCCAGAGGCATACCCTCAGTCAGAGAAGTCAGGCCTTCAACTACAACCTGCTCACTGCCATCCAGGCCCTTTTCAACGATGTAGTAGCTGCCAATCTTAGTGCCAACCTCAATGGACTTAGCTACGGACTTGCCATCCTCGCCTACAACCATAACAAAGGACTTGCCCAGCATCTGCTGTACAGCACGCTGAGGAACCAAGATAGCATCCTTCAGAGTATCGCCTACAAGCTTTGCTCTGGCAAACATACCAGGAATCAGCACGCCCTGCTGGTTATCAAACTCAGCCTTCACAATCAGAGAGCCAGAGTTGTCCTGCATGGAACGGTCAACCTCAACAATGTGGCCTACACCAGGATACTCGCTGCCATCACTTAAGGTAATGCGTACTTCCTTAGAAGGCAGAGCCTGTCCAGGTACAACAGCAGCACCAACATACTTCAGATACTCAGTCTCACTGATGCTGAACTGTACCAGCATAGGGTTGTTAGTACCAATAGTAACCAATGGAGTGTTACCAGCAGTTACGAAGGTACCAGTTGCCACATCATCAACTGCCAGCTTGCCGCTCATAGGAGCATAAACTACAGTATCATCCAGGCTTTCCTGAGCCTGCTGAACCAGTGCAGCCATAGCATTTACATTGCCCTGCAGTGCGTTAACCTTTGCCTGCTGGGTAGTAACAGTCTGCTCAGAGATAGCTGCTGCAGCTGCCAGCTGCTGATCTCTCTGCAAATCAATAATAGCATTGTTTAAATCTGCCTGAGCCTGGGCTAAATGAGCCTGAGCCTTTAACAAAGATGTTCTGTACTGACGGTCATCAATCTTGTACAGTGCCTGGCCTGCAGTAACCTGCTGGCCGCCCTTGATGTACTTGGCAACAATAGTACCAGATACACGAGCCTGTACCTTAACCTCTTCCTTCCCCTTCACAGAACCAGCATATTCCAAAGTCAGCGGAGTGTCCTGACGCAAAGGAGACATAACCTTTACCTGCACACCCTTACTGCCTGCCTGCTGCTGCTTTCCGCCTGCCATGCCGAAGATGACATAACCAATAATGGCTACCACCACTACTGCCACTATGGCAAGCATTCCTCTTTTTGATACCAAATCACTATACCTCCTTAAAATTAACACAGTTGTGATAAATAACTTTATGATGATTTAGTAAACATCTATTTACTAAATTTCTTTTCTATGGTACATTATATAAAAGTAAATGTCAATAAGGATTACTATAATCTTCACAAGAATACAAGGCTTATTAAAAGCAGATTTAGGAGCAGATTTAATGGACACAAAAAATACGGATAAAGCGATGCAATCCTTTCTTAATTCCCTTCATATAACCCACTATTTAATCACCAAAAGAATCAATTATTCCATACCCGGCAACCAGGGCATGGTGCTTTCCATTCTGGACACTGCCGGACCTATGACATTGACAGAAATCAGTGCTCTCCTCTCCATGAGCAAGCAGCAGCTGACCCCAACCATCAACAAGCTCATCTCCATGAACTACATCCTGAAAAAGCGCAAGGAAAACGACGGCCGCAGTCACCACCTGCTGCTGACACCTGCAGGCAAAGCCCTCATTGATGCTGGCAAGGACAAGGTCAAGGCCTTCTTCAGCCAGGAGCTTTCCCAGCTGCCAGACCACCAGCAGCAAGTGTTTTACCAGTCTATCACTTCATTTAATGATGTTATGTCCGACATACTTTTAAATGATAAGATGAAAAAAAGACTTAATGGAGATAAATATAATCATAAATAAAATCATAAATAAAATTGGGATATACCCTTTGATCTACCTGCCCAAGCCGGATTTTGCTCCAGCCTCTGCAGTGTAAGCTCTTATAGGATATATCCCATTTTTTATTTGCTTCTTCTGGTAATAATGGTGCTAAGATAATTCAGCTTTGCTTCCTGGGCCTCCCGGATATCAGAAAATACCTTTTCATTTTCCAGTCCATATCGGCTGACTAAAATGGCCTTGTCCACCATGTTCTGCTCATCCAACAGCTTTAAAAGCTCTGGGTAATCCTTTGACACCTTCATGAGCACCGCATTATCCGTGTGCTCCAGGGCTTCCTGCACCCTTTCCAGGGGCAGATTAGCCGGCACAATACTCAGCACATTATCCCCCTCTATAATAGGAGTGTTAGTGGCGCTGGCAATGGCACAGAAAGCAGTAATGCCAGGTATGGTTTCAATGGTAAACTCCACCTCTCCCTTAGCCTGCTCCGCCTTTAATCTTTCCAGCACATAAATATAGGTACTGAAAAACATAGGGTCACCCAGGGTAAGAAAACCAACTGACTTCCCCTGGCCTAAAAGCGCCAGAATCTCAGCCTTATTCTTCTCCCAAGAAGTGTCATCACTGGCAAAATCATCAGTCATAGGAAACTCCTGGTACACAATCTCTGTCTGAGGCTGAATATAATCCCTGGCAATCTTCAAAGCCACACTGGAGGTTTTCTTCTCCGTCTTAGGCGCAATAATTACATCCAAAGCCTCAATAGCCCTCACAGCCTTCATAGTCAGAAGCTCCGGATTCCCAGGCCCCACACCAATACCAAACAGCTTCCCAGCCATCTCTACACCCCTTATTCCTTCGTCATTTCCTTCAGCTTAGCCGCAATAGCCTTGCCCAGCACCTTATGCTGATTTGCCGTCAGATGAATCCCATCTGGCATCCCTGGCACCTGCACATAATCATTAGCATCCAGGAAATCCACATGATTTCTCGCAGCCATCTCCTTAAACAAAGGCCCCAGCTCACGGGACGCAGCATTCTTAGCAGAGAAGGAAGACTTAGTAGCCATGATAGCCACAGGTGCTACCACCAGAACCTTTGGTACACCGTAGCCATACCACTCCTTCTCAGGATCACAGCTAAGATTAACCATCTGCACCAGCTTCTCTACATTAGCAGTAACCTGCTCTGGTGTCAAATGGAATTTAACCTTGATATCATTAGTGCCCAGCATAATAACCACCACATCCAGCGGAATATGGCTCTTTAACAGTGGCATAAATGTAGGCCTGCCGTTAAAATTCAGCTCTCCGGCAATAGCCTCATTGAGGCCGTTATCGTAGTTATCAGCCCCGGCAGTACGGCTGCTGAGACCCTCCTCGATGATACAATACTTATTCCCCAGCTCCTTCTGCACCACGCCAGTCCAGCGCACATCAGCAGGATAGCGCTTTACCGCCGGTCTCTGGGTAAAGCCCCAGGTATTAGAATCACCGTAGCACATTATGCGGATTTTTTCCCCAGGCCCGCCCATATTAGCAGAGCATACAGACTGGATATTAGCAGTAATGCCTATAACCAGCGCCATTACTAAAAAGAGCATTTTCTTCATTTCCTGACCCCCTCACAAATCCTTTAAATAAAAATAACCATCTATCTGCAGTATATCCTTATAGATACCATCATAATTCCCCATACAGCAGCATAGCATGACAGATACTAGCAAAATCCTCTCTGATGCCTCCTGCTGCCATAACACCCTACTTCATGCTGCCAGATAATATTACAAAGTGTAAAACAGCCAGCCACAACGCAGGATTGTGGCCAGCTGCTTATATAAATAAAACAGAGGTAACGTATTTATGGCGCTTTAGCGCTTATTAATGAGAATGGCCATATCCAGCTCTGGCAGGAAGGTATGATTAGTATGATCATAGGTCCTTACCTCGATTCTGTCCTTGAAGAGATACAGGGACTTAGTCCAGAGAGCAGGATAGTAGGAACCGCCATTACGGCTCTTGCCATACATATAGCCAGTACCCAGCAGGGCTGGATTGTGAATGTTCTGTACCTGGTTTACATCATAGGTATACAGCTCTGGCTGGCGGCAGCTTTCATTGTACACGCCTAAATGCAAATGACCGGATACCCATGCCACCACCTGAGGGTTCATGGAAAGAATATCCCTTACTGCATCCTTTGGCTGAGCCATAAAGGATGGATGGTTTGGCCAGGCGTTGCCATGCTTGTCCCATGTGCCCTCCAGAGAGCCATGGAAGAAGATAATGGTTGGCTTATTACGGTTTTCTTCCAAATCCACCTCCAGCCATGCCAGCTGGTC
>JAFPCE010000185.1 GCA_017390245.1 Selenomonadaceae bacterium | reverse complement strand
GGAAACCCAGCACATCCACCACATAATAACACAAGGCCATAAGCAGGAAACAATAGCCACTGCTAACCAATACCATAGAGCTGGTCCACAGTTTTGACGATTTCTACACCATCTACTCCGTCGGCTACATTAAGAGCTGTGATATACATAGGATAGAAGCTGGTTATAATCTTCAGCTTGCCATCTGCCGGACCATTTTCTGAAGATTTTTTTTCCTGTCCGCAGCCTGCTGTCAAAGCTATCACCAATACAATCAGCAGACTCATGATATTGAAAAGCATTTTTTTCATATTTATATTCATTTTTAATTTCTCCATAAAAAAGCTGCCATAAAGCCAAAATCAAAATTCTGGATTTTCCATAGAATTTTTCTTTCATCTTTCATAGCAGCCTTTTCTTCATATAATATTTAATCCTTATCTGAATTTACTAACGCTTATAAAGCTGCTAAAAGCTCAACAGCCTTTGCAGCAGCCTCTTCCCTGGTAGTAACTGTCATATCACCGTTGCGGCGGATTTTCAGCTCTACAGAGTCCTCATCTACAGCCTTAGGGCCAACAGTGATACGCAGTGGATAGCCAATCAGGTCCGCATCCTTAAATTTAACACCAGCCCTGTCCTTACGGTCGTCTAAGAGGGCATCTACACCCTGCTTTTTCAGTTCATTGTAAATATCCTCAGCAATCTTCAGCTGGTCAGCATTCTTGGCATTAACAGGAACTACTACTACCTCAAATGGCGCAATAGCCTTTGGCCAGATAATGCCATTTTCGTCATTGTTCTGCTCAATTGCTGCAGCCATGGTACGGCCAACGCCAATACCGTAGCAGCCCATCTGGAATGGCTTTTCCTTGCCATTTTCATCCAGGAAGGTAGCATGCATTGCTTCTGAATACTTAGTACCTAAGGTAAATACCTGGCCAGCCTCAATGCCACGAGTCATCTTGAGAGTACCGCCACAATGAGGGCATACATCATCAGCCTGTACCATGCGGATATCGCTGACAATTACATCCTTGAAATCTCTCTTTGGATTTACATTGATGTAATGAACGTCCTTTTCGTTAGCACCAGCGCAGGCATTGTACATTTCCATAACTGTTGCATCTACAAATATCTTGACGCCTTCCTTGATGCCAATAGGGCTCATATAGCCTGGGCAGCCGCCTGCAGCTACAATCACGTCTTCATCAGCCATACGCAACTCTAAAACATCCTCTAACTGATTGATAATCTTTACTTCGTTCACCTCATGGTCACCACGGACAAAGGCAAGAATCAGCTCATCCTTATCTGTCTGGAAGGCTACTGCCTTGATACACTTCTCCAGTGTCAGCTGCAGCATATCTGCTACCAGTTCAATGGTATTCGCACCAGGAGTTGCCTTCTTCTCCAATGGCAGCAGTTCTTCAGCCTCTGCCTTAATAACCTTTAACTCAGCCTTTTCATCGCTGGCAGCATAATCACAGCTGTCACAATATGCGATGTTGGATTCACCTGACTCTGCCAGTACAGTAAATTCATGGGAGTGGCCACCGCCAATAGCTCCATTATCTGCCTCTACTGGACGGAAATCCAGGCCCATGCGGTTGTAAATATTAGTATAAGCATCATACATCTTCTGATAGGAAACATTCATGCCCTCTACATCCTTATCAAAGGAGTACAGATCCTTCATAATGAACTCACGGCTGCGCATCAAGCCAAAACGAGGACGTCTCTCATCACGGTACTTATTCTGAATCTGGTACAGCATCAATGGCAGCTGCTTATAGGAACGAACCTCATCACGCACTACTGCAGTAATCATTTCCTCATGGGTTGGGCCAAGGCAGAATTCACGGCCATGACGGTCCTTGACACGAATCATTTCTGCACCATATACAGGCCAGCGGCCGCTTTCCATCCACAACTCACCTGGCTGCATAATAGGCATGGAAACCTCCTGTCCCCCTGCTGCATCCATTTCCTCACGGATAATCTGCTCAATCTTCTTAATGGTGCGCCAAGCCAATGGTAAAAATGTATATAAGCCGCCTGCTGCCTTTCTGATCATACCAGCACGGAGCATAAGCTGATGGCTTCTGACCTCAGCCTCAGCAGGGGTTTCACGCAATGTTGGTGCATAGAGATTTGTAGTACGCAATTTTAATTTTCCTCCTTGAGTATTAAATCTATTTCTTTAAATAGTTCTTCTATTAATTTTTCTTCAGGTACCTTACGCAGGATTTCTCCCTTTCTAAATACCAGGCCCTCACCCTTACCACCGGCAATGCCTACGTCAGCCCCTCTGGCTTCACCAGGACCATTAACCACACAGCCCATAACAGCTACAGAAATAGGCTTGGTGACGCTGGAAAGACGCTCAGCCACTACATCAGCAATACCAGCAAGATCTATGCTGGTACGGCCGCAGGTTGGACATGATATCAGGGTTGGACCATATTCCTTCAGCCCCAGAGATTTCAAAATTTCATTAGCTACCTTAACTTCTACTACTGGATCACCAGTAAGGGAAATCCGGAAGGTATCGCCAATACCCTGGGCTAAAAGAGCACCGATACCCACAGCAGATTTAATCATGCCTGTTTTAGCAGTACCTGCCTCAGTTATCCCTAGATGCAGCGGATAATCCACTGTTTTGGACATCAGCTGATAAGCTTCTAGTGTCAGAGGCACATCGTGGGCCTTTAAGGAAATCTTCATATCATAGAAATCCTGCTGTTCTAAAATACGGACATGCTGCATAGCAGATGCTACCAATGCTTCGGCTGTTACACCGCCGTATTTATCCAGCATAGCTTTGTCCAGTGAGCCTGCATTAACACCAATACGGATAGGAATGTGATGCTTTTTGGCTTCAGACACCACAGCCTTTACATTGTCCTCACCGCCAATATTGCCAGGGTTTAACCTGAGAGCAGAAATCCCCTGATTGATGGCTTCTAAGGCTAGCCTGTAATCAAAATGAATATCGGCCACCAGAGGCACATTGACTTTTTTAATAATGTTTCCTAAATTCTTCGCAGCATCCATATCCGGCACAGCCAGCCGTACAATATCACAGCCTGCAGCCTGCAGAGCATTTATCTGAGCTACAGTTGCTGCTATATCAGTGGTTTTAGTATTGGTCATGGACTGCACTGAAATAGGTGCACCACCGCCAATGGCAATATTGCCAATGTGAATCTGTCTTGTTTTCCTGCGCTCTATCACGACGATTCCTCCTGACATACGAAAGATACATTTTATCGCATAATATCATTAAATGTAGCAAAAAGCATTAGACTCACCAAGAGAACTATTCCTGTCATCTGTACATAATAAGTAAGCTTTGGTCCCATAGGCTTGCCACGAACTGCCTCAATAGCCAGTGCCACAAAATGACCGCCATCTAAGGCTGGAATAGGCAAAAGGTTAACAATGCCCAGATTCAGGCTCAGCATAGCCGCAAAGTTCATCAGCGGGATAAATCCCAGCTGGGCAACTTCTCCAGTCATCTGCACTACACCTACTGGTCCAGACAAAGATTCAGTGCCATGTCCCTGGAAAAGCTGGGCCACAGCTCCCAGCATAGCACCTATCATAAAGACAGTTTTCTTTATGGACATCTCCATGGCTTCAAATATACCCGCATCACGCACAACAGCAGTACCTGTAATACCAATAATAGTACGCTTGCTGTTGTTAGGATCTGCCACAGGAATAATGGTAGTGGATTTGACCTCTTCACCACGCTGGTAAGTAAGCTTAAAAGGCTTGCCTGCAGCCCCTGCTACAATACTGGAAATATCCTTCCATTCCTTTATTTCCTTGCCATCAATGGTAAGTATGCGGTCGTTTTTCTGCAAACCTGCCAAAGCAGCGGGATGCTCGGCTACCACTCCACCTACAACAGGCTCAGTAGATGGCACAGCCACACCTGCCGCTAAAAAAATGCCAAAAAAGATAAAAACAGGCAGAATAAAATTCATGAAAGAGCCTGCTACAATAACAATCATCCTGGCCCATATAGGTCGCTTGTAATACGCCCTGTCACCAGGATCCTCATAGCCCTCCTCATGCTCAAAGTAATTGCCTGTTTCACTGGCATCCTTTTCACCAGAGCTTGGCATATCACCTTCCATGCCAGCGATTTTATTAAAACCGCCTAAAGGAACAGCTCGCAGGGAATACACGGTTTCACCCTTTTTCACACTGAAAATCTTTGGCCCAAAGCCAATAGCAAATTCGTCAACCCGCATATTAGTCATCTTAGCTGTAGCAAAATGCCCCAGCTCATGGACTAGCACCAGCATGCCAAAAACGAAAATTGCCGCCACAATAGTTAAAACCATTAAATCACCTTTTCATAAAACACTTATATAAATATTTTTTTATCTTTATACAAAGCTGTTTGTACCTTACAGCTTTGCTAATTTCTCTCTTGTAAACTGGCGGGCCCATTTATCAGCCTCTAACAGCTGCTCTAAAGAAGGCTTATATTCAACCTTACCGGCCTCCATAGCCGCTTCTATCAGCTCATAAATCTGCAGAAATCCTGCCTGCCCCTTTAAGAAAGCTTCTACCGCTACCTCATTGGCACCATTCATGATACATGGCAAAGTGCCGCCAGTACGACCGGCCTCAAAAGCCAGCTTCAGGCCACGGAAGGTTTCCATATCTGGTTCCTGGAAGGTCAGATGTGCCAATTTTGCAAAATCAACCCTTGGAAACTTTGACTCTACCCGTTCCGGATAAGTTAAGGCATACTGAATAGGCAGGCGCATATCTGTGCAGCCTAACTGTGCCATAACAGTGCCATCCACATACTGCACCATGGAGTGCACAATACTCTGAGGATGTACCACTACCTGTATCTGATCATAGCTCACATCATAAAGCCAGCGGGCCTCTATCACCTCTAAGCCCTTATTCACCAGAGAGGCAGAGTCTACAGTTATCTTCTGCCCCATATTCCAGGTTGGATGTGCCAGCACATCAGCCTTAGTTACATTAGTCAGCTCATGGGCTTTTTTCCCACGGAATGGGCCGCCAGAAGCTGTTAAAATTAGCTTTTCTACAGCTTTTCTGTCATTTCCCTGCAGGCACTGGAAAAGTGCGCAATGCTCGCTGTCTACCGGCAATATGGCACAGCCCATTTCCTTGGCCTTAGCCATAACCAGCTCACCAGCTACCACCAGGGTTTCCTTATTGGCCAGGGCAATGTCCTTATGAGCCTCTAATGCTGCCATAGTAGGTTCTAAACCAGCAAATCCCATAAGAGAAGTTACAACTGTATCTGCTTCAGGATACACTGCAGCCTCAATAACAGCTTCTCTGCCACCATAAATCTTAGTTTTACCGCTATATCTGTTCTTCAGGTGCTGAGCTGCTTCCTTGTCTGACAGTACCGCCACCTCAGGCTGAAATTCATTTATCTGTTGTTCCAAAAGCTCATCACTGCGATTAGCCACCAGTACAGACACATGGAATAAATCTGGATTTGCTCTCACTACATCCAGTGTCTGAGTACCAATAGATCCTGTAGAACCTAATACAACTAAGTTTTTCATGTACTTACACCTCTATATTTATCCAAAGATATGAATATATTGTACAAAGTAGTAAACGAATGGCACAGTGTACAGCACACTGTCAAATCTGTCCCAGACACCGCCATGACCTGGAATCAGATTACCAGAATCCTTGATGCCAGTATAACGCTTCATCACAGACTCCACCAGGTCCCCTAAGGTTGCCACCAGGCAGACACAGAAGCCAAGAGCAGCCATGACAATTGTATCAAAGCCGAAGAAATATCCAACTCCAGCCAGTGCTGCTGTAGTTCCTGCCAAACCGCCAATAAAGCCCTCTACTGTCTTCTTAGGACTAATAACCGGACACAGCTTGTGCCGGCCAAAGAAAGAACCCGCAAAATAAGCAAAGGTATCACTAGACCAAGTACCAATAAGTGCCACCCAGATAAGAGCACAGCCCATATCAAAGCTGCCCAGACTAGTATTTAATGTATGCTCGCTAGTAACAAAACGCAAAGCAATAAAGTGAGCAAAAGGAATACCAATATAAAAAATTCCTGTTAAGGACGCCAAAGCAGATGGCACGCTGAAATCACCGTGACGCAGCACCAGCATAGCCAGTACCAGCAAGGCAGAACCAATAGTCCAGGCTGGCATTACCTGCAGGAAATTGCCGTACCAGGCACTGGTACATATACCCGCAATCAAAATACCGCCAATGAT
>JAFPCE010000184.1 GCA_017390245.1 Selenomonadaceae bacterium | reverse complement strand
TGCTGAGACTGGTGCTGGCCAGCAAGGTGTAGCAACTGCTACAGTAGCCGCATTGATGGGTATGGAATGTGAAATCTATATGGGGAAGGAAGATACTGACCGTCAGGCACTGAATGTTTTCCGTATGGAGCTTTTAGGTGCAAAGGTACATGCCGTTACCACTGGCACTATGACACTGAAGGATGCAGTTAACGAAACCATGAGAGAATGGACCAGACGCATAGCAGATACCCATTATGTACTGGGGTCTGTTATGGGACCACATCCATTTCCTACTATTGTAAGAGATTTCCAGAGTATTATCAGCCGTGAGGCCCGCCAGCAGATTTTAGAGGCTGAGGGCAAGCTGCCAGCAGCTGTTATGGCCTGTGTAGGCGGTGGCAGCAATGCCATGGGCATGTTCTATAATTTTATTCCTGATGAAGGTGTCCGTTTGATTGGCTGTGAGGCAGCTGGTTTAGGTGTGGATACAGAAAAGCATGCAGCAACCATTGCCAGAGGCAGTGAAGGGATTTTCCATGGTATGAAGTCATACTTCTGCCAGGATGCTGATGGACAGATTGCACCTGTATACTCCATATCTGCCGGCCTTGATTATCCAGGCATCGGTCCTGAGCATGCTTATCTCCACGATACAGGCAGAGCAGAATACGTGCCTGTTACTGATGCAGAGGCTGTAGCTGCTTTTGAATATTTGTCCAGAACGGAAGGAATTATTCCTGCTATTGAAAGTGCCCATGCTGTAGCACATGCTATGAAGATTGTGCCAGAAATGAGCAAGGATGACAGCGTTATAATCTGTCTTTCTGGCAGAGGTGACAAGGATGTGGCAGCCATTGCCAGACTGAAGGGAGTAGATATTTATGAATAACTTAGAGCAGAATAATCAGCTGATTGCTGATGTATTTAAAAAGGAAAAAGCCTTTGTAACATTTATAACTGCCGGTGACCCTTCCTTAGACAAAACCGCACAATTTATCCTGGAAATGGATAAGCGGGGAGCAGATATTATTGAAATAGGCATACCTTTTTCTGATCCTATTGCAGAAGGTTCTGTTATTCAGGGAGCAGACCAGAGAGCGCTGGCAGCTGGCTTTAGTATTGATAAGATGTTTGCCATGGTAGAGAGCCTGCAGGGCAGGGTGAAAGCACCACTTTTATTTATGACCTATATCAATCCGATTTTTACCTATGGCAAGGATAAATTTTTCTCTAAATGCAGCCAGGCAGGTATAGTGGGAGTAATTGTGCCAGATATGCCTTATGAGGAAAAGGATGAGCTGCTGGAGTTTGCCCATAAATACGGGCTGGTAAATATTTCCCTGATTGCACCAACCTCGGAAAAGCGTATTACCATGATTGCTAAAGAGGCTGAAGGCTTTATTTACTGCGTGTCTTCTTTAGGTGTTACAGGTGTCAGAAGCGAAATCAAGACAGATATTGGTGAGATGGTCCGGGCGGTGCGAACTGTATCTGACAGACCGGTAGCTGTTGGCTTTGGCATCGCTACACCGGAGCAGGCAAAGCAGATGGGCAAAGTGGCTGATGGTGCTATTGTAGGCAGTGCCATTATCAAAATCGTAGAAAAATACGGTGCAGAGGCAACTCCGTATATTGGCGATTATGTTGAAAGCATGAAAAAAGGCCTCATGGAGGCATAAAAAAAAGGCTGTAGCTATGGCTATGGCCCTGAATTTTTTATTATTATGCTGGAAATAGGTATAAAATCCCATGACAGATATCTGAAAGCTGAAAAGAAAATAGCCTGTAATTAATTGCATCATATTTCTCATCACAAAATTAATAATTATGGTGAATATCAAGGAAATTTTTTGCACAAAATTCATAGGAAAATGGTAGGGTATTTTTCTTGAAATATTTAGCAAAATTGGTATAATTATTTTTAATACCATATCATGGATAGGTATATGCTTTTTTATGTATAGTGTATGTGTGTTAAATGAAATTTACTATGTTATAGAAGGGAATCGAGTGCAGTGGTTTTTGTATTACCAGAATATCTGAGATCTTCTGAACAACCATGGAATCTTCCATATAGTGCTTTGGATGAGATTGACGCTGTTTACGAAGCACTAGGTGCTGGTGGCTGGAATCTCCGTACCAGTCATGATGATGGTTAGGTGCTGTC
>JAFPCE010000183.1 GCA_017390245.1 Selenomonadaceae bacterium | reverse complement strand
GGGAAAAATAGATGGCAAACGAGATTAAAGTTGGCAAGAACGAGAGCATTGATAGCGCACTCCGCAGATTTAAGCGTATGAGCCAGAAGGCTGGTACTTTAGCTGAGGTTAGAAAGCGTGAGCATTACGAGAAGCCAAGTGTACGCCGTAAGAAGAAGTCTGAGGCTGCACGTAAGCGTAAGTTCAGAGCATAATAACCATGTAACCGGAGGTTAGGTTTATGTCAATTAAAGATACTTTAACCAATGACATGAAGGAAGCAATGAAGGCTAAGGAAAAGGACCGCCTGGCTGTTATCCGTATGGTGCGCGGTGCTATTAAGCAGATTGAGATTGATAGCAAGAAAGAACTTGATGATGAGGCTGTAATCGGTGTTATCAGCAAGGAAGTAAAGATGCGCAAGGATTCTGTTGAAGAATTCAAAAAGGGTGGCCGTGAGGATCTGGTAGCAAAAACCGAAGCTGAAATTGCTGTATTGATGCCTTATCTTCCACAACAGCTTTCTGAGGATGAGATTCGTAGCCTGGTGCAGGCTGCTGTAGAGCAGGTCGGCGCATCCAGTCCTAAGGATATGGGCAAGGTTATGGGAGTCTTAATGCCAAAGGTTAAGGGCCGTGCAGATGGCAAGCTGGTTAATACCATTGTCAAAGAGGCCTTGAATTAAGCAATAATGAAACCGCAGCTGGAAGAAACCAGCTGCGGTTTTTTTATATAAAAGGAAGTTAGAAGCTATGGATAAAATATTAAAAGAAGCCCACCAGTGGATGCATGAATACATGCATTCCTTTCACTGTGATGACAAGGATATTATGTTTGGCATCAAAATGAAGGAAATGCATACTGGCTATGTTACAGCCAATGCCAGAGAGCTGGCAGATTATTTAAAACTGGACAAGCATCAGGTTATGCTGGCAGAATTAATTGGCCTTTTGCATGATGTGGGCAGGTTCCGCCAGTGGCAGCTGTATAAGACCTTTGTGGACAAGCTTTCTGAGGATCATGCTGACCTGGGGGTAAAGACCATCAGGGAAATGCCCTTCTTTGGACAGATGGCGGCACGGGACCAGGAGCTGGTTCTCTTTGCTATAGGGAATCATAACAAGAAGGACATTGCCCAGACAGAGGATAAGGAAAAGCTGTTATTTGCCAAAATTATCCGGGATGCTGACAAGCTGGATATTTTCCGGGTATTATCACCATATCTTACTCAGGACAATCAGGGAGAAAACCAGTCCCCGGCCATTAAAAAATTCATGCAGGGACCTACAGGCAGTGCCGAAGGAAAGGGCGTTTTTGCACCAGGCTTTTTAGAGGACTTTGTGGCAGGCAGGCAGGTGGATTATGCCAAAATCCAGACTAATGAAGACCGCAAGCTGGTCAGATTAATGTGGGTATATGATATTAATTTTACCTGGACACTGTGCCATGTTGTAGCTAAAGGTTATATTGACGCCATTATTGCCAATCTGCCTCAGAATCCTCAGGTAGAGCTGGGAGTAAAGAAACTGCGAGAATATATAACAAATAAATGTAATAATTATAAGTGCAACTTGGGCTAAGAATCCAAGTGTACCATTATAGAATTGTGAAGTAAATGAGAATTGTCCTACTGCCCAATTCTTAACTATTTCTAAGAATAATATTGGTACTGCAGAGATAATTGATAATGATTGGAAAACATAATCTAATTTAT
>JAFPCE010000182.1 GCA_017390245.1 Selenomonadaceae bacterium | reverse complement strand
TATGAAATGACCATGGCTAATGGTTATTTTCTTACTAGGGAGAAGCAGCCCTGGGTTGTGTTTGATGTGTTTTACAGAAAGAATCCTGACCAGGGCGGTTTTGCTATTTTTGCTGGCTTAGAGCAGGTGATTGAATATATTGAAAATATGCATTTTTCAGATGAGGATGTGGAGTATTTCAGAAGCTTAGGACTGTTTGCGCCAGAGTTCCTGGAGTATCTGCGCAACTTCAAGTTCAGTGGTGATATTTATGCTTTCCCTGAGGGAACTATCATGTATCCAAATGAGCCTGTATTGACAGTTGTGGCGCCTATCATTGATGCACAGCTGATTGAGACGGCTGTGCTGGCTATAATTAATCATCAGTCTTTGATTGCAACTAAGACCAGCCGTATTGTCAGAGCCGCTGAGGGCAGAGCTGTATCTGATTTTGGTGCCCGGAGGGCCCATAATATGGATGCTGCTGTATATGGCGCAAGGGCTGCTTATATTGCTGGTGCTGTGGGGACTGCTACTGTACTGGCAGGCCAAAAGTTTAATATCCCTGTCAGCGGTACTATGGCTCATAGCTGGGTAATGTACTACAGGGATGAGTATGAGGCCTTTAAGAAGTATGCAGAGATTTATCCTGATGCTACTGTATTGCTGGTGGATACCTATGATGTTATCCATTCTGGTGTGCCTGCGGCTATCCGTGTGGCTAAGGAAGTTTTAGAGCCTATGGGGAAGCGTCTGAAGGGTGTCCGCATTGATTCTGGCGACCTGGCATACCTGTCTAAGCGCATACGGAAAATGCTGGATGAGGCGGGTTTAGAGGATTGCAAGATTATTGTATCTAACAGTCTGGATGAGTATACCATTACCTCTATTTTGAAGCAGGGGGGCCAGATTGACAGCTTTGGTGTTGGCGAGCGTTTAATTACTGCTAAGAGTGATCCTGTTTTTGGTGCTGTGTATAAAATCGCTGCTGTGAAGCATGATGGTGAGTATGAGCCACGCATTAAGCTTAGTGAAACTGTTGAGAAGATAACAAATCCTGGCTTTAAGCGGGTGTACCGCATTTATGGCGAGGAGGGCTATGCTGTGGCGGACTTGATTACCCGTGCAGATGAAGAGGTGGATATTACTAAGCCTTTCCGTTATGTGGACCCTGAACAGCCATGGAAGAACCGCTTCTTTGAGAATTGTACTGCTAAGGAGCTGCAGCAGCTGGTTATCAGCAAGGGAGAGCGGGTTCAGCCAAAGAAGGAGCTCAGTGAGCTCAGGGATTATGTGCAGGAGCAGCTGACTAAGGAAATCTGGCAGGAGGAGCAGCGTTTTGAGAATCCGCACAAGCATTATCTGGATATGAGTCCTAATTATTATGAGATGAAGATGGAGCTGCTGCATAAATTGCGGAGCTAAAATTAGATATATTATTGGCGTCTGGATTTTTTCAGACGCTTTTTATATGTATGACTTTCGCCACAGCATATACCGCACGCCACCACGCTCTCGCTGCAAGAAATTACCTAGTGGTACTAAGCTCTGACTGTGCTTTGCTTGTCAGTCGCTAAGTACCAAGGAAATTTATGCGCTGGCTTAGGGTATATGACTGTGGCTCTTTCTATGAGATCGCCTGAGATATGATTATTTATATAAATAATTTATGCTAGCAGAGAGGGTGGGAGGCGATGCAATTTATGCATGTGGTGATTGTGGTGGTTTTGTGGTAAAATATAGGATTGTATAGGTATGTGATTTTGAGTGGGTTGGTGAATTTTTTGCAGCTGAAAAAAATTGAGGCTTATGGATTTAAGTCCTTTGCTGACAGGATAGATGTAGATTTTGATAAGGGTATTACGGCTATTGTGGGGCCTAATGGCAGTGGCAAGAGTAATATTTCTGATGCTATTAAATGGGTTCTGGGAGAGCAGAATGTGCGTAATCTCCGTGGTACAAAGGCTGAGGATATTATATTTAATGGCAGTGATTCCCGCCGGGCTATGGGGGTGGCGGAGGTTTCTTTGTTCTTTGCCAATGATGGCACGCTGCCAGTAGATTTTAATGAAGTTGTGGTGACCCGCCGTTTGTTTCGGAATGGTGAGAGTGAATTTTATATTAATAAATCACGCTGCCGTTTGAAGGATATTGTGAATCTTTTTGCTGATACTGGTATTGGCTATGACAGCATGGGTATTATCAGCCAGAACAAGATGGATGAGATTCTTAATGCCAAGCCTGAGGAAAGGCGTCTTTTCTTTGAGGAGGCTGCTGGTATTACTAAGTACCGTAACCGTAAGCGTGAATCCATGCGGAAGCTGGAGGATACTGAGGCTAATCTGCAGCGTGTTTATGATATTACCGGTGAGATAGAAAATCAGCTGGAGCCTTTACGGCTGAGTGCAGAGAAGGCACAGAAGCATCAGAAGCTCAAGGAGGAGCTTGCTTCTTATCAGCTGACAGGTGAGTATCACCGTTATTTGTCACTGCAGGAAAAACGGGGCAGCTTTGATGCTGCTATGCTGGAAAAGAAGGATCAGGAGCTGGCAGCTAGTACGGCTGTACAGCTGATTGAAAACCGCAAGATACAGCTGGATAACAGCCTGCTGGAGCTGGAAAAGCATTTAGAAGAGTTAAGCAGACAAAAAAATGAAATACATGAAAAATTAGAAGCAGCAGACAGCCAGATAAGGGTTTTAGAAGAGCGGCGCAGCCAGAACAAGGCTAACCGCCAGCGCTTTAAGCAGCAGCTACATGAAAATCAGTCCATGGTTACAGAAGCTAGGAGTGATATTGCTAGCCTGGAAACTGCTGGCAAGCTGGCACAAAAGCAGCAGGCTGAAAAGTCCCAGGAGCTGGAACAGAAGCGTGCTAAGGGCAAAGCTGCCAGGGAAAGCCTTATGGCCTTAAAGCAGAAATGTGCTGATGGCGAGCAGCAGAAGCAGCAGCTTATGTTAGAGCTGGCAGAGAAAAGCCATCAGCTGGAGGCTGTGGAGAAGGATATTGCTGGTGACAGTGAAAAACGCAGTGAGCAGTTAAGCAAGCTGCAGGAAATGCAGGACAGCTTGAGGACAGCAGCAGCGAAAAAAACGTCCTTGGAGCAGCAGCAGGCAGAGATAACAGCTGAGCTGGGGGCTGTAAATACCAGACTCCAGGAGCTGGCTGGCGAGAAGCAGCGCCTGGAGCTAGAGTTGAGGCAGTCAGGCCAGGAAAGACAGCAGCTGGAAAGGTCGCTGCAGGGCCATAACAGCCGGTTGCAGATTATGGAAAAACTGCAGCAGGGCTATGAAGGCTTTGGCCGGGCAGTTAAGGGCGTTCTGAAAAGCAATGAGCCATGGCGCAGTGGTGTCTGCGGTGCTGTGGCAGAGCTTTTAGATGTACCTAATAAATATATTACCGCGATTGAAACGGCTTTAGGCGGCAGCTTGCAGAATATTGTTACAGAGGATACTAACGTAGCTAAGGGTGCTATTGAATATCTGAAGCGCCAGCGTTTGGGCCGGGCTACCTTTTTGCCATTAAATTCTATAGTGGTAAGACATAGGCAGGAAGGCTTGCCTGATATGGCTGGTGTTATTGGCTGGGCCAATGATATTATTACCACTGAGGCCCGGTATCAGAAGGTAGCGGAGTTCCTGCTAGGCAGAACATTGGTGGTGGACACTCTTGATAATGCTCTGGCTATAGCCAAAGCTTATAATCAGAGATTGCGCATTGTTACTTTGGAGGGTGAGCTTTTAAGCCCAGGTGGTGCACTGGCTGGTGGCAGCAGGCAGCATCAGGAAAACAGCTTCTTAAACCGCCAGGGTGAGATTGCCCAGCTGCAGGAAGTAATTACCCAGGAAAAGACAGCTTTAACTGAACTGCAGGGCAAGCTGCAGCTTTGCCAGAAAAATATTGCTCAGAGTGAGACTGATATGCAGCAGGCTACTGAAAACAGGCATCAGATGGAAATCAGGCAGCGTGAGCTGAGTCTTAGTATCCAGCAATATGGTGCTATGGCTGATGGGCTTTCCCAGGAGCTTCAGATGCTGGAAAAGAGTACTCAGGAGGCAGAGGGTAATTATCATAAGCTGTTAGAAGAGCAGGAGCTTTTAAAAAAGCAGTATAAGGAGCTGGAAGAAAAACAGCAGGCTCAGACCAGAGCCCTGGAAATAGAAAATCTTAATTATGCTCAGCTGGAGGAGGAAGCAGAGGAGCTTTCCCATAGTGCTAATGCTTTAGAGCAGGAAAAAACAGTGCTGGAGCAGCAGGTTATTCGCGCCAGGGAGCAGATGCTTCTGCGGCAGCGTGAGCTGCAGCGGTTAGAGACTAATATTGGCCAGCTGACTAAAGATTTAACAGATCTGGAAAATGATTTGACTCTGAGCATGGATAAAATCAGTGAGCTTTTAAATAGCAGTCAAAGTGCTCAGAAGGCTTTTAATGCTGTGAAGGCCGAGTATGATACAGTGTATCAGAAGCGCATGGCGCAGATGGCAGACAGCAAGAATAATGACAAGGAAATCAAGGAGGCCAATAAGCGCCTCACTGGCATTCAGGAGCAGCTGCACCGCCTGGAGTTAGATGCCAGCAAGGTGGACTACGATATAGAGCAGTGCCAGGAAAATATGCTGTCCCAGTTTGGCCTAGTGCCAGAACGGGTGGCTGAGGTGGCAGTGGAAATTGAACCAGGAGAGCTGAAGCGCAAGCTGAAGGAGCTGGAGTCAGCTATCCGGTCTCTGGGTGTGGTTAATCCTAATGCACCGAAGGAATATGAGGATTTGAAGGAAAGACATAGTTTCCTGTCTGTTAATGCTGAGGATCTGGAAAAGGCGAAGGCTGATTTACTGGAGATTATTACTAAGCTGGAGACTACCATGACCCAGCAATTTACAGAGGCTTTTGCTAAGATTAATGAGTATTTTGGTGAAATTTTCGTGCAGCTCTTTGGTGGCGGCCAGGCGTATATATCCCTGTCTGATAAGGATAAGGTGCTGGAGTCTGGCGTAAATATTGTGGTGACTATACCTGGCAAGAAGACCCAGAATCTGGCGGTTCTGTCTGGTGGTGAGCGTGCACTGACAGTTGTGGCATTGCTGTTTTCTTTCCTGAAGTACAGGCCATCACCATTCTCTGTGCTAGATGAGATTGATGCACCATTGGATGAGGCTAATATTGGCCGTTTTGGCAGCTTCCTGAAGGAATATGCAGAGCACACGCAGTTTATTATTGTTACCCACAGAAAGGGTACTATGGAGGCTGCGGATGCTATGTATGGCGTGACTATTGAGACAGCCGGAGTGTCGAAGCTGCTTTCGGTGAAGCTGAAGGATGCGGCGGAAGAATATGCTAGTTAAGGAAGGGAGATAGATGATGGGCTTTTTTGATAAGCTGAAGAAGGGTCTGGCAAAGACTCGTGAGACTATTACTAATAAGATTGAGACTCTGGTGCTGGGTTATGCTGATATTAATGATGACCTTTTAGATGAGCTGGAGGAAATCCTGATTATGGCGGATGTGGGTGTTAATACCACGGAGCGGCTGATGGAAAGTGTCCGCAAGGGCATTAAAAAGAAGGAAATCAATGGTCCAGAGGATTTAAAGCCATTTTTAATGGAGCGTATAACAGAAATTCTCACAACTGGTGAGG
>JAFPCE010000181.1 GCA_017390245.1 Selenomonadaceae bacterium | reverse complement strand
TTCAGGACAGCATTGATAAGGTAACTGAACTGGTAGCCAGCATCGATGAGGCTTCCCAGAAGCAGAGTTCTGCCCTGAATATGCTGAACCAGGGTGTTATGCAGGTATCCAAGGTAGTACAGAGCAATTCTGCTTCTGCTGAAGAGTCTGCATCCGCATCTGTTGAGCTGAATTCCCAGGCAGAAATCCTCCAGGAGGCTGTCAACAGGTTTAAATTATAATAAGCTTTTCAGAGACAATCTGGCGATACAGCCAGGTTGTCTTTTGTCATTTGTGTATATATGTGGTGTGGCTTGTTTATAGTAGGAGTTATGCTATTATGTTAAAGAGAGCAGTTAGAACTATTGGATTGATATTGGTTATATTTTTACTGGGAGGCGGTATAGCTATGTTTTCTTTTGGTGGCAAGGTAAATGTTAATACGGATAAATCTGTGCCAGGAGTAAGTACAGAAATCTGTGATGTATTATATTATGGCGGACTGGCAGCCAGCTCACATAATACCCAGTGCTGGCAGGTTGCTGTGGATGAAGCAAACCGAGAGCTGCTTATAAATGTGGACAGGGACAGGCAGCTGTTATTTGCTGATGCAGAGGGCAGGGAGCTGTATATATCCTTAGGCTGCTATGTGGAAAATCTGCTGCAGGCCTTTGAAGCCTATGGATATTCCACAGCAATTAATTATTTGCCAGATGAGGATAAGCAAAATATAGTAGTACATATCAGGTACACGAAAAATAATGGTGATGCTGTTAATCAGGAAATTATAGAGACAATAAAGCGCCGTCATGCAGATAAAAGCGAGTTTAACAGCAAGGCGATTGACTCAGAGGTGGTGAAGGCATTGCTGGAGGATGAGCACATGACTAGCATTAGTTCTTCAGCAAGGGTTATGTATTTTGCCAATAAGTCAGATGGTAATGAAATGCAGAAATATGCAGATAGTATAAAAAGCATTTCTCTTGCTGCCATGAACAGACAGTGCCAGGAAGATGCCTACAGACAGGAATTAAGCAGCTGGCTGCGTTTTTCTAACAAAGAGGTAGAGGAAAAGCAGGATGGTATATCTGCTGAAATGATGGGTATGAGCGGCATCATTAAAGCAATTTATTATCTTGGCTTTAACCATGAAAAGGCAATGGGGGACAGCTTTGCCAATCAGGGTATTGCTCTGGCAGAAAAACAGCTGGATAACTGCAGCGGCTTTTTTGTGGTAACTAGTGAAGACAATCCTGCCGGCTGGATAAATGCAGGACGGAGGACACAGCATTTGTGGTATCATTGCACTGAATATTTTATTGCCATGCAGCCTTTTAGTGCAGCACTGGAATTACAGGATACCCGCCAGAGCTTACAGCAGCAGATAGAGACTGGCAGACCGCTGCAGATGATATTAAGGGCTGGCTATGTAGATAATTACGGCGAGAACCAGAAGGTGCGCCGTGATTTAAAGGAATATGTCAAGGCAAAATAAATTGACATTAACTAGGTAGTTTCTTATAGTTAATATAGTAATTATCTTATTTGTTGTTATAT
>JAFPCE010000180.1 GCA_017390245.1 Selenomonadaceae bacterium | reverse complement strand
CATGAATGGAGGAGTAATTTTGAAGCTTCCTGAACTGAAGATTGGTACTAAGATTGCAAAGGTTCCAATTATGCAGGGTGGTATGGCAATCCGCTTGTCTACTGGCATGCTTGCTGCAGCAGTAGCAAACCAGGGTGGTATCGGTTTAATCGCTGCCTCTGGTATGACCAATGACGAGCTGCGCTATGAAATTCGTTTAGCACGTGCTATGTCCAAAGGCATAATCGGCATCAATATCATGTTTGCTGCAAAGAAGTTTGCTGAAATAGTGACAACAGCTATTGATGAAGGTATTGACCTTGTAGTTGCAGGCGCTGGCTTTTCACGTGACATCTTTGGCTTAGGCAAAGAGTCCGGAACTCCGGTTGTTCCAATTGTATCATCTGTCAAATTAGCGAAAATTTCTCAGCGTCTTGGCGCTGCTGCTATAGTAGTAGAGGGCAAAGAAGCAGGCGGTCATCTGGGAACTGACCAGTCCATAAAGGACATCATTCCAGATATTGTGGCTGCTGTAGATATTCCTGTCATTGCGGCAGGCGGTGTGCTCCATGGCCAGGACATTGCTGATTTAATAAAGATGGGCGTAAGTGGCGTCCAGATGGGTTCACGTTTTGCAGCCAGTGTGGAGGCAAATAGTGCACCAGCATTAAAGAATTTCTACTTAAAGGCAAAGCCGGAGGATGTAGTGGTTATCCATAGTCCTGTTGGTCTGCCAGGCCGTGCAGTCCGCAATCCGTGGGCTGAACGCATTATGGAAGGTGCTGTACCTCCAACCAAGTGTGATAACTGCCTGAAGGCATGTAAGCACAATTTCTGCATTATCCGTGCCCTTAGCCGTGCACAGCAGGGTGATGTGGAGACTGGTCTGGTATTTACTGGTGAGTATTTGCCTACCATTGATAAGATTTTAACTGTGGAAGAGATATTCCAGCAGATTCAGGCAGAGGTTGCTGCCATATAATTGAGATGAGGTGTTATTATTGTCTAAGCGTGTTGTAATTACTGGTGTGGGCGTTATCAGCCCAGTTGGCATTGGTAAAGAAGCATTTTGGGACGCTATGATGGCCGGCAAGAATGGTATTGGCAGGATTACCCGTTTTGATCCTACTGACTACAAGGCTCAGGTTGCTGGTGAGGTAAAGGATTTCGAGCCTGCAGATTACATGGACAAGAAAGAAGCAAAGCGCATTGACCGCTATGCACAGTTCGCAGTAGCAGCTTCCAAGCTGGCTATTGAGGATGCAAAGCTTGACCTTGCATCTGAGGACTTAGAGCGTATTGGTAACTTTGTAGGCAGCGGTATTGGCGGTATTGAGACCATGCATGGCCAGTATGAGAAGCTCTTTGATAAGGGCCCTAACAAAATCAGCCCTTTCTTTATTCCAATGATGATTGCTAACATGGCAGCAGGCCATGTATCCATCGCCTTTGGCTTAAAGGGTCCAAGCAGCTGCGTAGTAACTGCCTGCGCTACTGGTACTAACAACATTGGTGATGCTTTCCGCGTTTTGCAGCGTGGTGATGCAGACGTTATGCTGGCAGGTGGTACTGAGGCTAGTATCTCTCCTGCAGCAGTAGCTGGTTTCTGTGCTATGAAGGCACTGTGCAGCGATCACAACGATGATCCAGAGCATGCTTCCAGACCATTTGATGCAACCCGCAGTGGTTTCGTTATGGGCGAAGGCGCTGGTATTGTTGTATTGGAGACCTTAGAGCATGCAGAGGCTCGTGGTGCTCACATTTACGCTGAGCTTGCTGGCTATGGCGCTAACTCTGATGCATATCACATCACCAGCCCAGCTCCACATGGTGAGCTGCAGGCAAAGTGCATGAGCCTGGCTATTAAGGATGCAGGCCTTACTCCAGCAGATATTGACTATGTCAATGCACATGGTACCTCCACCAGCCTGAATGATAAGGGCGAGACTGAGGCTATCAAGACTGTATGGGGCGAGCATGCTAAGGACGTATCCGTAAGCTCCATTAAGTCCATGACTGGTCATTTACTTGGTGCTGCAGGTGGCGTTGAGGCTATTGCTACTGCACTGGCTATTGAAAACGATATGCTTCCTCCAACCATCAACTATGAAAATGTTGATATCAATGAGGAGAACCCTGCTGAGAGCCTGGATTTGGACTATGTACCAAACAAGGCAAAGGCAAAGACTGTACGTGCGGCTATCTCCAACAACTTCGGTTTTGGCGGTCACAACGCATGTATCGTAATGAAGAAATTTGCAAAATAATATAAAAATGAAAGTGTTTAATTATGAATGAACGGGTAACTGCTGACAGGCGGTGCAAGCTGGAGGAGCTGTCCAGGAGACTGGGCGTATCCTTTAAACATATAGGCTGGCTGCACCAGGCCCTGACACATACATCCTATGCTAACGAATCTAGAGTCAGCATAGAGCATAATGAGCGCTTAGAATTTTTGGGAGATGCGGTGCTGGAGCTTGCTATCAGCACCTATCTTTTTAATCACTATCCTGGACTTCCTGAGGGTGACCTGACTAAGGCCAGAGCTGCGGTGGTATGCGAGGCAAGTTTATCCAGCAGAGCCGCAGAGCTGGGGTTAGGTGACTACCTCTTGCTGGGACACGGAGAGCAGAACTCTGGAGGCAGCAAGCGTCCATCTATATTGGAGGATGCCTTTGAATCAGTTATTGGTGCTATATATATGGATCAAGGCTGGGAAAAGGCTCAGCGCTACGTCTTAGCGCAGCTGGAGGAGCATCTCCAGCAGGTTGAAAGCGGGCATTCCCAGGTTAGAGATTATAAAACTATGCTGCAGGAGCTGGTACAGCGCAAGGCTGACAGCCATGTAGTCTATGAAATGGTAAGCGCTACAGGCCCTGACCATGCCAAGGAATTTGAATTTGCTGTGAAGCTGAATAACAAGATACTGGGCATAGGCAGAGGACCAAGCAAAAAGGCTGCTGAGCAAAAAGCTGCCAAGGAAGCGTTAGAAAAGCTTAATAAATAAAAATAAACTGATTTTCGAGATAAGAAGAGCACTTACGCTTATGTCGAAAGTCAGTTTTTTTGTGCGCTGCTATAGAAATAATGTTATAATAGCAACGGCTAGGACTGCAGCTTGACGGTGGCTTTGCAGCAAGTGAAAGCATTGTCAGAATGTACAGTTATATTTACATGATAACAAGCTGAATATTTGAGCGGTTAAGTAGAAAATTTTTAATATAGTTTATAAGGAGATTGCTTATGAAAAAATTAATTATGCTGGGAACTGGCAATGCCATGGTTACCAAGGTTTATAACACCTGCTTTCTCATAGAATTGCCAGACGGTGAGCTGTTTATGACTGATGCAGGTGGTGGCAACGGTATTTTGCGGCAATTAGAGCTGGTAAAAGCTGACTATAGGAGAATTCATCATTTGTATGTAACCCATGGCCATACAGACCATATTATTGGCGTTGTATGGATGATGCGTAAGATTGCTTCTCTTATGAACAATGGCAAATACAACGGCCAGCTGCACATATACTGCCATGATGTTGTCAGGGATATGCTGCTGACCATGTGCCAGATGATGCTGAAGAAAAAGGATTTTGATAATATTGGACAGAATATCCTTGTGCATGAGGTAAAGGACGGAGAAAGAATAGACCTGCCGCAGGTGGAAATCACTGCATTTGATATTTTTTCCACCAAAGCCAAGCAGTTTGGCTATCGGGCCAGGTTTAAGGATGATAATCTGGTATTGGCATGTCTTGGGGATGAGCCCTATAACGAAAAGTGCCAGCAGTATGTTCAAGGGGCAGACTGGCTTTTAAGCGAAGCTTTTTGCAAATACGATGACAGGGATAAATTCAAGCCTTATGAAAAGCACCACAGCACAGTAAAAGAAGCTGGAGAGCTGGCTCAGCAGCTGGGCATCAAAAATCTGGTGCTGTACCATACTGAAGATAAGACCATTGCCACAAGAAAGCAGGAATATACTGCAGAATGCCAGCAGTACTTCAAGGGAAGTGTCTATGTGCCAGAGGACCTGGATATAATAGCATTAAAATAAAAGAACAGTCTGCCGGAGAAAAGCTGCTAAAAGTGCTATGGCAGATACTAGGGCAGTTATTACAGCAGGAATTAAAAGAAGCAGATAATCTTAAAATTAGAAATTTTGTAAATTGTATAATCAAGTTGAACATTTGAAAAAATAAAAAATCCATAGTGTGTCCTGTGTTAAAATGGTTTTGCTACAAATCACAACAAAGGAGCAATCACTATGGATCACACCAATTTTAACACAGAAGAGATTATTCGT
>JAFPCE010000179.1 GCA_017390245.1 Selenomonadaceae bacterium | reverse complement strand
TTTAGTTTTTCAGCTACTGCTTCATCTAGGAATGTTATGGTTTTATCTGCAAAAAGATGGTATTGTGTGTATATTTGCCCGTAATGAATACATGGAAAGCCACTTTCTTTAAAATCTTTTTTCTGAAAACTTCCGCCACGGGAGATAGTGGCGATTTCTCCGAGCTTTTTGTACCCTACGCCGTTTGGGCAGAGTTCTGCTAATAGTTCTTCTAACTTGCTCATGGCTGGTCCTCCTGGTCTGCTGGGAGGTTGATTTCGGCGATGATTTTGTCGATTTCCTGCCGGAGCTGTGCTTCCCTTGCGACGATTTCCTGGATTTCTGTGTTTAGTTTGGTGATGTTGATTTTTTCTCTGGTGTCTTTTTGTTCTACGTAGGTGGAGACGGAGAGGTTGTATTCGTTTTCTGCTATTTCTTCGTATGGTACGAGGCGGGAGTAGTATTCTTTCTGGCTGCGATTGATGCAGGTGTCTGTGATGCTGGTGATGTTTTCCTGGGTGAGTTTGTTGTTATTGGTTACCTTGACGAACTCACTGGAGGCGTCTATGAAGAGTACCTGGTTGTCGGCTTTGCCTTTTTTTAGTACCATGATGCAGGTGGCGATGGATGTGCCATAGAAGAGGTTGCTTGGCAGCTGGATGATGGCGTCTACATAGTTGTTGTCTATGAGGTATTTGCGGATTTTCTGTTCTGCGCCGCCTCTGTACATGATGCCTGGGAAGCAGACGATGGCTGCTGTGCCGTTGGTGGCTAACCAGGCCAGTGAGTGCATGATGAAGGCCATGTCTGCCTTGGATTTTGGTGCTAGTACTCCTGCTGGTGCAAAGCGTGGATCGTTAATGAGGACTGGATTGTTGTCGCCTTCCCATTTGATGGAGTATGGGGGATTGGAGACAATGACTTCAAAGGGTTCATTGTCCTCATGCTGTGGTTCTGTTAAGGTGTCACCATGGGCTATGGAGAATTTTTCAAAGCCGATGTCATGGAGGAACATATTGATACGGCACAGATTGTAGGTGGTGATATTGATTTCCTGGCCGTAGAAGCCCTGGCGGACCTTGTCTCTGCCCAGGAGCTTGGCTGCTTTCAGTAACAGAGATCCTGAGCCGCAGGCTGGATCGTAGACCTTGTTAACCTCTGTTTTGCCTGCTACAGCGATGCGGGTTAACAGCTCTGATACCTCCTGTGGTGTGAAGAATTCGCCACCGCTTTTACCAGCGCTGGAAGCGTACATACCCATGAGGTATTCATAGGCATCACCAAAGGCATCTATGGTATTTTCCTGATAGTTCCCCAGCTTCATGTCAGCGATACCCTGCATGAGCTTCAGCAGATTGGAGTTGCGTTTTGCTACAGTGCCTCCCAGCTTGTTGCTGTTAACGTCAATATCATCAAAGAGGCCGGCAAAGTCTTCTTCACTATCGGTACCCTGGGCGGATTCTTCAATATGCTTAAACACCTTTTCCAAGGTCATATTGAGATTTTCATCCTCTAGCCCTTTTTTCAGTACGTTGCAGAACAGCTCTGATGGGTAAATAAAAAAGCCCTTAGTGTTAATCAGATCCTCTCTGGCCACCTCAGCATCCTCATCTGCCAGCTCACCATAGGAAAAGCCTTCATTGCCTGAGGCTATTTCCTCTGCTTCTATATAGCTGGACAAATTCTCTGAAATATAGCGATAGAACATCATGCCTAACACATAGGACTTAAAATCCCAGCCATCTACGCTGCCTCTCAGTTCATCGGCAATAGCCCAGATAGCCCGGTGCAATTCTTCTCTTTCCTGTTCTTTTTTAATATTGGTAGTATCTGCCATAATCCCCTGTACCCCCTGCTTCTAACCTGCGCCAATACCACACCAGCCAGGTCTGTTCATCTATTTTACCTAACATAAACTATACCAAAACGCCACCGCAAAAAATTGCACAAAAACAGCCATCTGACAAATTTTTTCGCATTTATTCTAGTTTTATGATTTATTATATCATAAAATTATTTTATCTGAATATTATAGCAAGGCACTTCCTGAGTTTTATTACCTTTGCCATCACCTCAGAAATTTATTTAATTTTCAAAAAATCTGTAATAAAATCCCGTCCCCTGCGTATAATATACAAGAGAAAGATTTACCTTGATTGAAAGGACTGTGAATACTATGAAAGACGAAAAGCATACCATACAGCCAGATATTAACCAAAATCAGCAGGACCTCCAGCAAGCTGCCGCAGACCAGAAGGATAAGCAGAAGCTGGAAGCTGAGCAGCTGAACCAGATTGCTGGTGGTTTAAAAAATTGGTTTGCCTGATTATAACATTACACAGAAAGGAACGTGATGACCATGACTCCAGAGGAAAAAATATTACATCCACAGCGAACTCTCTGCCCCATGCTGGTGCAACGGAAAAACCGCTGTGGATTTTTTATGCTTTTTTCCTTCCCAGGCGCAAAAATACCGCCCCAGTTTCCACTGAAGCGGTACTAATTGCACATCTATAAAGCACCTTTTATATTTTCCATCAAAAAACAGGAATAGGCACCTTCACCTATTCCTGTTCTCATATTTTATATAAGTCTTAGTACAGCTTTGCGCCTGCTGGGATGTGGTCATCTACCATCAGGAGGTGGAGCTTTTCTTCCCCTTCTTCGCTGTGAACTGCGCTTAAGAGCATGCCGCAGGATTCAATGCCCATCATAGCTCTTGGTGGCAGATTAGTGATAGCAATCAAGGTTCTGCCAATGAGCTCCTCTGGCTCATAGTATGCATGAATACCGCTGAGGATAACTCTGTCTTCGCCAGTACCATCATCCAGGGTGAACTTCAACAGCTTCTTGGACTTCTTTACAGCCTCACATTCCTTAACCTTTACGGCACGGAAATCAGACTTGCTGAAGGTTTCAAAATCAACGCTGTCCTTAAATAGTGGCTCAATCTCCACCTTGGAGAAGTCAATCTTCCCCTCCTGGGAGCTATGGGCAGCCATAGCCGCACGCTCGCCAGCCAGTGGCTTCATAGTTGGGAACAGCAGTACATCACGGATAGAAGCGCTGTCAGTGAGGAACATCACCAGACGGTCCACACCGATGCCCAGGCCGCCTGTAGGTGGCAGGCCATACTCCAAAGCAGTGATGAAGTCGTTATCCATCTCATGGGCCTCATCATCACCAGCCTCACGCTGCTTCAGCTGATCCAGGAAACGTCCCTTCTGGTCAATAGGATCGTTGAGCTCAGTAAAGCCATTAGCCAGCTCACGGCCATAGATGAAGAACTCAAAGCGGTCAGTAATCATTGGATTCTCTGGATTGCGCTTTGCCAGTGGGGAAATCTCAGTTGGATGACCAGTGATAAAGGTAGGCTGAATCAAGGTCTCTTCAACCTTCTCCTCAAAAGCAGCATTCAAGATACCGCCGATACCGTGGCGCTCCTCAAATGGCACACCAATCTCCTTGGCCATGGCACGAGCCTCTTCTACAGTCTGGCAGCTGAGGAAGTCCTGGCCAGTAGCTTCCTT
>JAFPCE010000178.1 GCA_017390245.1 Selenomonadaceae bacterium | reverse complement strand
TGAATGCTGAGCATCAGATTGAGCAGGTTGGCGGCAAGCTCCGTGGTATGATGAGCTGGTTAAAGGACGGCGCTGATCTTTCTAAGGACTAATCTTAGTTAGCCGTTTCTTTCAATAATATATGCAATAACAGTCGGCTTATGCCATTTTGGTATAAGCCGATTTGTAGCATAAGCGAAAATGTTAATTTTCATAAAAAGTATTTGAGATAATGTGTAATATGTAATGTGTATTACCATGGGAGGATATGCTATGGGTATGAATATGACAGAGAAAATCCTGGCAAAGCACGCTGGACTTGATAGTGTGTCAGCAGGCCAGCTGATTTTCTGCAAGCTGGACATGGTACTGGCAAATGATGTTACTGCACCACCAGCTATTAAAGAGTTTGAAAAGATTGGCAGACCTGTTTTTGACAATACAAAGATTGCTTTAGTGCCAGACCATTTTACTCCTAACAAGGATATTAAGGCTGCTGGTCTTGCTAAGACTGTCCGTGAATTTGCTAAAAAGCATCAGATTAAGAATTACTTTGAGATTGGACGTGTGGGCATTGAGCACGTTATTCTCCCTGAAAAGGGCATTGTTGGCCCTGGCATGCTGACTATTGGTGCTGATTCCCATACCTGTACCTATGGTGCATTAAATGGCTTTTCTACTGGTGTTGGCTCTACTGATTTAGGTGTGGCTATGGCTACTGGTGAGGCCTGGTTCAAAGTGCCAAAGGCTATCAAGGTAGTTCTCACTGGCAAAAAGCCTAAGTATATCTGTGGTAAGGACGTTATCCTGACCTTAATTGGCATGATTGGCGTTGATGGCGCTCTTTACAAGGCAATTGAGTTTGCAGGCGAGGGCGTAGCTGAGCTGACTATGACTGACCGTCTCACTATCAGCAACATGGCTATTGAAGCTGGCGGCAAGAATGGTATCTTCCCATTTGATGATATTACTAAAGAGTATGTTGAGGGCCGTGTACAGCAGCCTTACGAGCCAGTAGCAGCTGATGAGGATGCTGAGTACGAAAAGGTTATTGAAATTAATCTGTCTGAGCTTACTCCAGTTGTGGCATTTCCGCATCTCCCTGGCAATACTCATCCTGTTTCCGAAATCGGTGAGATTAAGATTGACCAGGTTGTTATTGGTTCCTGTACCAATGGCCGCTTAGAAGACTTGCAGCAGGCTGCAGAAATACTGAAGGGACATACTGTACATCCTGATGTACGCTGCATTGTTATTCCAGGCTCCCAGCAGGTTTACTTAGATGCCATGAAGGCTGGCTATGTGGAGACCTTTATTAATGCTGGTGCTGCTTTCAGTACTCCTACCTGTGGTCCATGCTTAGGTGCTCACATGGGCATCATGGCAGCAGGGGAAAAGGCTGTTTCTACTACTAACCGCAATTTCCGTGGCCGCATGGGCCATGTAGACTCTGAGGTTTACTTAGCTGGTCCTTATGTAGCTGCAGCTAGTGCTATTTTAGGGCGTATTGCAACACCAGAGGAGGTAAAGTAACATGGCAGATAATATTTTTGAAGGTAAGACCTGGCGCTACGGCGACAATATTGATACAGATGTTATTATCCCAGCTCGTTACCTGAACTCCTTTGATCCAAAGGATCTGGCAGCTCACTGCATGGAGGACAGCGATGAGCATACTGAGGCACCATTTGCTGCTAATGTAGTGGAGGGTGATATCATGGTAGGTGGCAAAAACTTTGGCTGCGGTTCTTCCCGTGAGCATGCACCTATTGCCATTAAGGCTGCTGGGGTGCCAGTAGTTATTGCTGCAGATTTTGCCCGCATTTTCTACCGTAATGGCATTAACATTGGTTTGCCTTTGCTGGAGATTGGTGCAGATGTAGAGAAGATTCATCACGGCGATAAGCTGAAGGTGGATGTTGCTACTGGTACTATTGAGAACCTCACTACTGGTGATACCTTCCATGCCCAGCCACTGCCTGGTTTTGTGCAGGAAATTGCCAAGGCTGGCGGTCTCATTAACTACATAAAGGAGAAGAAATAAATGGCAAAGAAGATTGTTGTTATTCCTGGTGATGGTATCGGCAGTGAGATTACTACTTCTGCTGTTGCAGTTTTAAAAAAGGCTGCAGAAAAGTTCAACCTGGATTTGGACTATGAATACAAGGATGCTGGCGGTACTGCTTATGATAAGTTTGGCGTACCTTTGCCTGATGATACCTTAGAGGCCTGCAAAAAGGCTGATGGCGTATTGTTTGGCGCTGTTGGCGGTGACAAATGGGATAATGTTGATCCTGCCTTGCGACCAGAGAAGGCAATTTTGGGCCTCCGCAAGGGCTTAGGTCTTTATGCAAATCTCCGTCCTGTAAAGGTAGCAGATTCCTTAACTGAGTATTCTCCTTTAAAGCCAGAGCTGGTAAAGGGCGTTGACCTGGTTATTGTCCGTGAATTAGTTGGTGGCATTTACTTTGGTGAAAAGTGTGAGTCTGAGGAGTACAACGGTACTGAGCGTGCCTGGGATTTGGAGAATTATTCCATTCCTGAGGTTGAGCGTATTGCTAAATTAGCTTTCGAGACTGCTAAGCTGCGCCGTGGCAAGGTTACTTCTGTTGATAAGGCTAATGTGCTGGCTACCTCCCGTTTATGGCGCCGTACTGTGGCCAAGGTGGCAGAGAACTACAAGGATGTTGAACTGAACAACCTCTATGTGGATAATACTGCTATGCAGCTGGCTGTCCGTCCAACTCAGTTTGATGTTATTGTTACTGGCAATCTCTTTGGTGATATTTTAAGTGATGAGGCTGCTGTTGTAGGTGGTTCTATTGGCATGATGCCATCTGCATCCATCGGTGAGTGCACCAGCCTGTATGAGCCAATCCATGGTTCTGCTCCAGATATTGCTGGCAAGGGCATTGCTAACCCAGTTGGTACTATTCTTTCTGCTGCTATGCTTTTGCGTTACTCTCTCCAGGAGGAAGAGGCTGCTAAGGCTATTGAAAATGCAGTGGATAAGGCTCTGGCTGAGGGCTGGAGAACAGCTGACCTCTGGCATGAGGGCTTTAAGAAGGCCAACACTGAGGACATGACTAAGGCTGTTATTGCTAATATTTGATTTTAGCTTGAAATATTCTTATAAGGTTAAGGGGGACCCTGTTTTATGAATGGAGCTCAGTTAATCGTTAAGATCCTGCAGGAGCAGGGTGTTGATACCTTATTTGGCTATCCTGGAGGCATGATTCTGCCTCTTTATGACGCTCTTTATGATGCCAAGGATATCCAGCAGATTTTAACTACACATGAACAGAATGCAGCCCATGCGGCTGATGGCTATGCCAGAGCTACTGGCAAGGTAGGTGTTTGTATTGCTACCTCTGGTCCTGGTGCTACCAACTTAGTAACTGGTATTGCCACCGCTTTTATGGACAGTATACCTGTGGTAGCATTTACTGGACAGGTTGATACGGGCCTTTTAGGCAAGGATTCCTTCCAGGAGACGGATATTCTGGATGTGACTATGCCCGTTACTAAGCATAACTATAAAGTCAAGGATCCAAAGTATCTGGCGGAAACTGTCCGGGAGGCTTTTAAATTAGCGAAAAGTGGCCGTCCAGGTCCAGTGCTTATCGATATTCCTAAGGATATTCTGCTGAATCCTGTTCCATGGCGTGAAGCTGAGGCAGAGGAGAAAAAGCACTCTGAGCCTGATGTAGACTTTAAGATTTGTGCTGCTGAGGCGGCAGAGGTTATTGCTAATGCCAAAAAGCCTGTTATCATCTGTGGCGGTGGCGTTATTAATGCTGGTTCTACCCAAAAGGTTATTGAATTTGTGGAGCATTACAATCTGCCAGTGGTATTTACATTGATGGGTATTGGCGGTGTGCCTAGCAGTCATCCAAATGTACTGGGCTTTGCTGGCATGCATGGCAATAAGGCTGCTAACAATGCTGTAGCTAATGCTGACCTGGTTATTTCTCTGGGCAGCCGCTTTGCAGACCGTCAGACTGGTAACCTGGATAAATATACTGCCGGTACAAAGTTTATTCATGTAGACATAGATCCAGCAGAAATTGATAAGAATATTGCCAGCTCCATTGGCTTAGCTGGTAATATGGAACGTATCCTCACTATGCTGATGAACCGTGATTCTGCAGTGAAGCTGGATGACTGGTGGCAGCAGATTCGTGAATGGAAACGGGAATATGCTTATGATTACAGCGTGTCCCGCCTCACTGTGCCATGGGCTATGCATCATGTAGCACAGGCTACAGATGGCAAGGAATTTGCTTTTGCCACTGATGTAGGACAGCATCAGATGTGGTGTGCTCTGCATTTAAAGGTGGCTCAGCCTAGAACATGGTTTACCTCTGGGGGACTTGGTACTATGGGCTTTGGCCTGCCTGCTGCTATGGGTGCCCAGGTGGCCTATTGTACCAGTGGCAGCAAGCGCAGAGTAGTGCATGTGGCTGGTGATGGCGGTATCAAGATGACTGGCAACGAGTATTACACCATTGCCAGACTGAATCTGCCTATTATTTCTATCATTGTAAATAACAGCAGCCTGGGTATGATCCGCCAGCTGCAGAAGGTTAATTACAATGAGCGCTTTATTGCCTGTGAGCTGGATTATCCTATGGATTATGCAGCTTATGCCAAGAGCTTTGGCATTGAGGCTGACAGCGTTAGCACCTGCGAGGAGTTTGCCGAAGCCTTTGCCAAGGCTATGAGCAAGGAAGCACCACATGTCATTGTCATGAATATCCATAGAAGCTTTGTAGAGCCTATGATTAAGGGCAATGCCAGAATCAATGAGTTTGTAGAATTTAAATAAAAAATTGGCATAATACTGGTTTAGTACTGGTGTTATGCCAAATTTTATTATCGATAAATATACTGGAAAGAACTAACAGACATATAGATAAGACATTATTGTGCTATATGCAAAGGTAAAGAGGTGAGGCTATGCCACCAGAGATTGATAAATCCACCAGAGAAGAACGGCTAGAGTATATCCGTACCAAGTTCCGCTGCCGGGCTGATTGTGATAACTGCGGCCTGTGCCAGATTTATCATGGACGGGATTTAGAAGTGGTATATGCTGATTATATTGATGGCAAAAGGACCTTTTTGGAGATTTCCCAGGAATACAGATAATGATATTATGATGATATTAATTTATTGACTTTTTGCCTTTTTACTAGCATAATATGAAATATAAGGTTTTAGCTTAGTGTGTATATTAGCATTTCAGGCTATGGCTTTTATCAAGCAAGAAAAGATTTAGGGGATGTTATTTAATGAGTAAGTTAACTTTAGAAGCTGCTAAAGAGATTTTGGCAAAGCATACTACTGAGGAGCATTTATTTACCCATGCTAACTGCGTCAGCGCTGCTATGGGTGCTCTGGCAGTTAAGTTTGGTGAGGATAAGGAGTACTGGGAGGCTATTGGCTATCTTCATGATGTGGACTATGAGAAGTTCCCAGAGGAGCACTGCCAGCATGTACGGGAACTGTTAGCTGATGAGGCTGCTGATACCGAGGATATGGATAATATCATTGCTCATGCTTATGGCGTGTGCTGTGATGAGGTTGAACCAACTACTAATATCCAGAAGGCGCTGTTTGCAGTGGATGAGCTGACAGGCATTGTCCATGCGTATTCCTTGATGCGTCCTGAGGGCATTGATGGCATGGAGGTTAAGAGTCTGAAGAAGAAGTTCAAGGACAAGAGGTTTGCTGCTAAGTGTAACCGTGAGCTGATTAAGTCTGGCGTGGAAAAGCTGGGCCTGGATATGAATGATGTAATGCAGTGCTGCATTGACGGCTTTACTGAACATAAGGCTGATATCTATAAATAACAGCTGACATAGCTTGAGTAATACCTGGAGATAGTTAAGTCTGTTTTGATATTTCTAAATTATCTGGTTTAAGAATGAGGTGAGGGTTTCTGTTAGGAAATCCTCATTTTTGTTATAAAAGTCATTAAAAACATGGATTTTAAGGCAGGCTTAGAAACGTTTTAATATAATTATACCTAAATAACAATAAAATGGCCCAGATGGCGTCTAAATGCCGTATTAGCCTTCTATCATATTACCTATGCTTTTACATCCGATAATTTATACTTATCGGACCTAAAATAGAATTTAAATCCCTCCCTAGTGCACTGTATTGCACATCCGTATTAGAATACAGTTAAAATTTAACGTTGGCTTTACTTTTATTTAACAAGCGTCCAACTGAGATTGTAGGTGAGT
>JAFPCE010000177.1 GCA_017390245.1 Selenomonadaceae bacterium | reverse complement strand
GTCTGTCTACTGCCAGAGCACCGCCAGCTGGCACCTTAGTGGCATCAGCTGCTTCCATAATCAGGGATTTAAGACGGCGCATTTCCTCTTTCAATACACCCACAGCATTTTCCAGGCCAGCTCCCCGCAGAGAGTTACTGCACACCAGCTCCGCAAAATATTCTGTTTTATGGGCAGGGGTGCTTTTTACAGGCCGCATTTCATACAGCTCCACCTGTATCCCCCTCTGGGCAGCCTGCCAGGCAGCCTCACTGCCAGCCATGCCTGCTCCCACAATTATTATTTTATTCATTTTTTCCTCTATCCTCTGCCACAGCTAAAGCTTCTTTTTCCTTCTCAGCCTTAGCCCGCTGTTTTTCCAGTTCCTTATTAATAGGATGATCCACACGAGTCTCGCAGTCATCATTGATGCAATACAAAAGGCCTCTGCCATTGCGGTAAAAATGCTTCAGCTGCAGGCTGCCACATTTAGGACATTTTTCAGCCTGTGGCACATCCCAGGTAACAAAATCACACTGAGGATAATTTTTACAGCCAAAGAAGTTTCTGCCACGGCGGGATTTACGCTCCACGATAGTACCATCGCACTTTGGACACTTAATGCCAGTATCCTTCAAGAGCGGTTTGGTATTGCGGCAGTCTGGGAAACCAGGACAAGCCAGGAATTTGCCAAAACGTCCCTGCTTTACCACCATCATGCGGCCGCAGATATCACATGGCACATCAGAAACCTCCACTGGCAGCTCCACATGGCCGATAGCCTCATCAGCCTTAGCCAGGGTCTGTGCAAATGGCTCATAAAATTCCTTCAGAACTTCATTTTTATCAATATTACCGCCAGCCACGCTATCCAGCTGTGCCTCCATATTGGCAGTAAATTTCTCGTCAACAATATCCTTAAAGTACTCCTCCAGCATATCTACAACCACAAAGCCCAGCTCAGTAGGCTTAAAGGTTTTGCTGACACGGGCCACATATCCCCTGGCCAGCACTGTCTCAATAATAGGAGCATAGGTACTTGGGCGGCCAATGCCCTTTTCCTCCAGCACCTTAACCAGAGAAGCATCGTTGTATCTTGGTGGTGGCTCAGTGAAATGCTGCTTAGGCAGAACCTTCATGAGCCGCAGCTCATCACCAGTTACCAGCTCTGGCAGTGCCACATCCTTTTCCTCTCCCTCTGCTGTAACATACACAGCCTGGAAGCCAGGGAAAATCAAATGGGAACCGCTGGCGCTGGCAGTATATCTGCCATTTTTAAGCTTAGCATTAACAGTATCAAATACCGCTGGCACCATCTGGCTGGAAACAAATCTCTGCCAGATTAACCGGTACAGCTTCTGCTGGTCAGCACTTAAATGACGTTCAATAGTCTCCGGTGCCAGCATTACGCTGGTAGGGCGGATAGCCTCATGGGCATCCTGTGCCTTCTTGCCACTAGCATAAATATTAGCCTTAGCAGGATAATATGCGTCACCAAATTTATCTAAAATATATGACTTAGCCTCAGCCTGAGCCAATTCTGAAATACGGGTAGAATCAGTTCTCATATAGGTAATGAGACCAGTCGGGCCCTTGCTGCCCAGCTCAATGCCTTCATACAGCTGCTGTGCTACCATCATAGTACGGCGGGAAGTAAAGCCCAGCTTTCTGGCAGCATCCTGCTGCAAACTGCTGGTAGTAAAAGGCGCCATGGCCTTCTTGGAGCGCTGCCGCTTCTTAACCTCCTGTACCAGCCATTTGCCATTTTCCACATCCTTGGCAATAGCTTCAGCATCCCTGCCATTATCCACGTCCAGCTTCTTGCCGTCCACATGGGTTAAATCAGCATTAAACTGAGGACTCTTATCCTTCTTAAACTTCAGATCAACAGTCCAGTATTCCTTAGACTCAAAGGCTTCAATAGCCTTCTCCCTGTCGCAGATAAGCTTTACAGTAACAGACTGGACACGGCCAGCACTGAGGCCCTTTCTGACCTTCCGCCATAACAGCGGACTCAGCTTGTAGCCTACGATGCGGTCCAGCATGCGCCTTGCCTGCTGGGCATCCACCATATCAATATTAATGGCTCTTGGCTCTTTAACGGCACTCTGGATAGCTGGCTTAGTTATCTCATTAAAGACAATGCGGCTTTTATCTGCCACATCTATATCAAAGATGTGAGCCAGATGCCAGGCAATAGCCTCACCCTCGCGGTCCGGGTCACTGGCCAGATAAACCTTATCAGCCTTGCTGGCTTCTTTCTTTAAAGACTTTATCAAATCACCCTTGCCACGGATATTAATATACTTAGGCTCAAAATTATTCTCCACATCAATGCCAAACTGGCTCTTAGGCAAATCACGCAAATGTCCCATGGAAGCTCTCACCACAAAGCCTTTGCCCAGATAACGCTCAATGGTTTTCGCCTTAGTAGGAGACTCCACCAGCACCAGCTTGTAGCCCTGTTTCTTCTTCGCCTTGCTGGCAGTCTTCTTTGCCGCAGTTTTTTTTGCTGCAGCCTTCTTTGCCGGCTTCTTTACACTGCTCTTTCTGGCAGCTGTTTTCTTTTCTTCTTGTAAGTCATCTATATTAGACTCATTTTGCGCTTTACTCACAAAATGTCCCCCTTTATAACACGGACATAACAATGCAAATCATCTGCCCGTACTAATCCACGTAATTCCAGCTGCAGCAGAATAAATGCCACATTAGCCGTATCACGGCCATGCAATCTGTAAATAATCTCATCTACAGACAATGGATTATCCACAGATAAAAGCTTAAAAATTCTTGCTTCAGCTTCTGTCATTATAACACGAGTTTTATTTTTTTCATCATTTTTTTCAATATAGTGATTTTTTTGCAGCTTCACATCATACTCATTCATAATATCTGAAGCATTCAGCACAAGCTTGGCACCCTGCTGCAGCAGCTTGTTACAGCCCCTGCTGCTTACGGAAAAAATACTGCCTGGCACAGCGAAAATATCCCGTCCCTCACTGATGGCCTGCTCTGCCGTTATTAATGAACCGCTCTTTTCCGCAGCCTCCACCACTACAGTGCCCATAGCCAGACCGCTGATAATCCTGTTCCTGGTGGGGAAATTACTTGTCCTGGGCGGAGTTTCTGGCAAAAATTCTGAAATCACTGCACCTTTTTCTGCTATCTGAGCCAGCAGCTTCCTGTTGCTTGGCGGATAAGCTACATCCACGCCACAGCCTAAAACAGCCTCTGTCACTCCTGTGCTTAATGCCCCCTTGTGGGCCTCACTGTCAATGCCAATAGCTGCACCGCTGACTATGACAAAGCCACGGGCAGCCATGGTTCTGGCCAGTGCTTCTGCCACAGCCTTGCCATAAGCCGTTGCCTTACGTGCCCCCACCATGGCTATTCGCGGGCCATCTGCCAGTTTCCCTCTATAAAATATAACCTGAGGCGGATTATGGATTTCCTTTAACAGCTCCGGATATTCCGGCTCATCTATGGAGCACAGCTTAATCCCCTGCTTTGTACAATATTCCTGCAGCCTGCCAGCCCTGTCCCTGACATTTTTAAACTCTGCCACCAGCCGGCTGGCTTTTTCCTCCCGGCAAAATTTTCCCTGTAGCAACTCTGACTTAGCTGCAGAAAGCAATCTCGCACTGCTGCCAAAATAATCAATTAACTGCCGTAACAAATTGCCATTATAACACAAAATATCCTGTAATACCCCTGAATAATATTTTTCCATGATTACCCACCTCACTATTTAATTTTAATCACACTATAGCGAAGAAAATCATAAAATGCAAACGGTGGTAGAAATCATGATTTTCACCTTAAAAAACAAAAAGAATTAACTGGAAACAAAATAATATTAGTCCTCCAGTTAATTCTTTACCTTTCACTTTATTCAATTAAAGCATTCTCAAGCCTTGCGGGTTACCTCAACCTCGACATAATCAATTGGGCCATTAATAGTTACATTTGGCTTACGTACCTTAATAGTAACCTCAGCAATATTGCCATACTGCTCAATAAGCTTGTCGCCAATGTGGCCAGCCAGTGCCTGCATCAGCTGGAAACGCTTATTTTCTACTGTATCCTTCACTAAGGAATAAATAGAAGCAGTCAAAACTGTATCCTTGGCATCATCAGAGTCGGCAGCCTTGTCATCCCTGGTGACAACCTCCACATCAAAATAAAACTTTTGTCCCTGTTCTCTTTCATACTCATAAATGCCATGAAAACCATATACCATCATATTCACGATTCTAATCTTTGCCATAGTATATACCCCCAAATCATACTTTCCTATTTCAGTATTATTCGCCATAGGGATAAATAATCCTGCCTTCAAAACAAATTATGAATTTAACTGTACTTTAGTCCCTTTAAATATTCCTCCATCTGTTCTGCCAGCCCCTTTAATCCCCAAGGCTGTTCCTTTAATCTGGGCAGGGCGTTTTTTATCTGATGGACTGTCCCCATTAAAACAGCATCAGTATATGGCACTGCCAGATTAACAGTGCCAGCTGATACAGCCAGTTCTCCGCCCTGGCTCAGCATGCTCTGCTTGAGGATATTAGCCGCTCTGGTATCAAGATTACATATTTTCAGCACCTGGAACATCATTTTATCCTCCATGATTTCGATGCCTCTCTCAGTAGTGCCGATTGACTGCAGCAGCCTGCGAACCTCCTGATAATTATTAAATGCAGACATCTGGATTTCTAGTTTTATTGCTGGCTTATTTTGCATATTAATCATCCTTTGGGTATAATAGATTTAATATAAATATTAAATGATTTAATTAGTAAATTCAAATTTTATGGAGCTGATTTTATGGGAGATATTATCCTTTTCTTTTTAGTAATAGTCATGATTGCCTACACCTTCTGGGATGATCTTTTTACAGAATAAAATATAAACATCAGGGGATTGCTGGGGCAGTCCCTTTTTTTGCAAAAAAATAAGGGGAGAATAAATCTCCCCTGTTAGAAAAGCATCATAAAACTCTGCGTGCACCGATGTAGCAAGAACCCCAGTAGCCGCTGTACAATGAATCAATAGCAACTCCACGGCTGGATGAAGCATTGATAAAGCTGCCATCACCAAGGTAAATACCAACATGAGATGGACCATACTCATAAGTAGAGAAAAATACCAGATCACCAGGTACTAACTCGCCTCTGGAAACGGGCATGCCAACCTCATACTGTGCATCAGCAGTACGTGGCAAATAAATGCCAGCACCAGCAAATACATAACGGACATATCCAGAGCAGTCAAAACCGCTAGGTGTAGTACCACCGAAAACGTATGGCACACCGATATAGGCCATAGAGCTAGCCACAACTCTGCGGGAGATGTAGTTAGAACCACGGCTGATTTCTGGCATTGAACGTCCCATCAATGCAGAATAGGTACCTGGACCAACCAGACCGTCAGCCTCAAGGCCTCTGGAAGCCTGGAAAGACTTAATAGCCTCAGCTGTTGCCGGACCAAAATCACCATCTGCAACAACATCATAACCTAAGCTTGCCAGCTGTCCCTGAATCTCTGCTACTTCGCTGCCCTGGTCACCCACACGGAATGCTGAAGCATTAGCCACCATGGAAAAACCACAGATTAACATCATAGACAGCACAAAAATGCGCATAAATCTACTCAAAAAGACACTCCTCTCTCTATACGCCTACGAGGTTAGCTGTCGGGTTAGGGCAGAGAAACTACCCTTTACTGCCAGCAGTAACACTGGCCTCATTCACCCCAATACCTTTATGGAGGCAAGCCTCCACTAAAAAATAAAATTGGATCCCCCGCTCCTGGGCTGGATTCGGCTTCCTATAAATAAAACCCAGTATGACTCCTGCTTATATATCTCTATGCAGGCGCCTGAAAACAAAAAATATCATAAGTGATCAATAAGCCGAGTTCTGTTCCGCTTCCGCGGCAGCAATCATTTATCTGGATTACCAGTTGCCTGGCAATTCTAAGCGACACACCCGGAAGGACGACGGGCCATCTTATCCCTTCCCTATTTGGTCTTGCTCCATGTGGGGTTTATCAAGCCGGCTAGTCACCTAACCGCTGGTGCGCTCTTACCACACCTTTCCATCCTTGCCGTCATGTTTTACCATGCTTAGGCGGTTTCCTTTTCTATGACACTTTCCCTAAGGTCACCCTCGCTGGACGTTATCCAGCACACTGCCCTGTGGAGCCCGGACTTTCCTCAAATGCATAAAGCATTCGCGATTGCCTTTCACACTTACAACATGGCTATTGTACCACTTCTAGGACTAAAAGTCAAATTTGGTGCTAAATTGGCTCTATTTCTGTATTAATCCTTACTACTTCATCTTGAAGTTTGGAAATTTTTTACAATTTCCTGAATTTTTTTCTGAATATCCGCTGCTCCTGTTATTTCACTAACAACAGCTATGCAGCTGGCACCTCTTTTGGCCACCTCTGCCACATTGTGAGCCTTCAGACCTCCAATAGCCACAAAGGGCAGCTGGCTGTGCTCACTAGCACAGGAAATATAATCAAGTCCTGCAGCCTTGGCACCAGGCTTCGTCTGAGTAGCATAAACAGGACCTGTACCTATGTAATCAATAATATCCTTTATCATATTAGCTTGCTCCAGCTGCTGGGGATTGTGAGTAGACAGGCCAATAATTTTATCATTACCTAAAAGCTTTCTTACCACCTGAGGAGGCAAATCATCCTGGCCCACATGTACCCCATCTGCATCCACAGATATTGCTAAATCCACAAAATCATCGATTATCAGCAGGGCATTGTACTTCCTGGTCAGCTGCCGCAGCTGCAGGCATTCCTCATATCTGGCCAGACCGCTTTTTGTCTTTTCCCGGTACTGCACACAGCGTATGCCTGCCTCCAGCATTTCCCTGACTACAGTCAGATTGTCCCTGCCAGCCGACATAGCCTCTGCCGTAATACCATATACGGGAAAGCTCTTATAAATTGCCATTTTTTCCTGGCGTCCGGTACTAATTTCCATATTTTCCTCTTTTCTTCCGCACTTACGCAAACTTTTGAATTATATAACCTTAAAGAAATCCCTAGACACTGTATCAGTAATAATTTCAGCTGGTCTTTTCGCTTTTGCCATATTTTCCCGGAGATATGCTGCCAAGGCTTCCACCACTGGAAATTCCGTTGGAAAATGACCGCCGTCCACAAGATTAATATTCTGCTGCACTGCCCTCTGGGCATCATGGTATTTTACATCACCAGTTAAATACACATCCGCACCCTTAAAGGCTGCCTGACCGATAAAATCAGCACCAGCACCGCTGCACAAAGCCACCTTCTGAATCATCTTATCATTAGCCTGCACCACCCGTACAAACTCCGCATTAAGGGCCTTTTTCACCCTCTGGGCAAAAGCCTTCAATGTCACAGGCTCTGGCAGCATGCCAATCCTGCCCATGCTTTCCTCAGGATAATTCTCCACTGGCAAAAACGACACTACATCCCTGAGGCCGATTTTTGCTGCCAGCACATCATTAACGCCGCCCTTAGCAGCATCAAGATTGGTATGAGCCGCATACACTGCCATATTGTGCTGCAGCAGCAGGCTCAGCATCCTGCCATCATATAAATCTGTCCGAATCTTCTTTAATCCTCGGAAAATCATAGGATGGTGAGCTATCAGCATATCTGCCTGCTGGGAAATAGCATACTCCACCACCTCCAGGCTCACATCCAGGCAAACCATTACCTTCTTAATCTCCTGCTGGGGGCTCCCCACCAGAAGGCCGGGATTATCCCACTCCTCTGCCAGCCTCTTAGGAGCCAGCTTTTCCACTATATCAATTACAGCCTGACATTTCATAGTTATTATAACAGCTCCTTTAATCTGGCAATTCGTTCCTCTAACACCTGCTTTTTGCCAGCTACATCCTGACGGCTTTTCTGCAGCCCCTGTAAAACCCGCTGTACCATGGCAATATTATTCGCCACATGCTCACTAAATAGCTTTGGACGCTCTGCCATAAGCACTGGACCCAGCAGCAGCTCCATGTCATCTGGTTTTGGCGCCTTGCCTGGAACAGCCAGCAGAATCTGATATATCCTGCCTTCACTCTTGGCCAGAGACTCCTTCGCAATATGCCAGTCATGATCATAGAGCCAGCCTCTCAGTTCAGCAAAAGCATTTTGCGGCTGCAAAATAGCATATTTCAGACCTGCCAGTACCTCTGGCCCTGCCTCCAGAATATCTGCTATCAACTTTCCGCCCATGCCGGCAATGCAGACAGTATCTGCTTCCCTAGGCTGTACTACTGCCAGTCCGTCCCCCTGGCGCACAGATATTATCTCCTGCAAATCTGCCTCTCCCAAGGTTTTCCTGGCCGCTTCACAAGGTCCGGCATTTTTGTCCCCGGCAATAACCTGGCGGCTCTGGTCCTGCTGATACAGGTACATAGCCAGATAGGCATGATCCGTACCTATATCTGCCACTTTAGCACCTGCTGGCACAAAGTCTGCCACAGCCTTTAATCTGTTATCTAGCATATTTCACCTCTAAAAAAGAAAGTGCAGGCTTCCCTGCACTTTTCAGCTATTCATTAATCTAAGAAATCCCTCAGCTTCTTGCTACGGCTAGGATGCTTCAGCTTCCTCAGTGCCTTAGCTTCAATCTGGCGGATACGCTCACGGGTAACCCCGAAAATCTGGCCTACTTCTTCTAAGGTTCTGGCTCTGCCATCATTGATACCAAAGCGGAGCTCCAGTACCTTCTTCTCCCTGTCAGTCAAGGTAGCCAGTACCTCTGTCAGCTGTTCCTTCATCAAAATATAAGAAGCTGCCTCAGCTGGTGCTGGTGCATCCTGGTCCTCAATAAAGTCGCCCAGATGGGAATCTTCCTCCTCACCAATAGGAGTCTCCAGTGATACTGGCTCCTGGGCAATCTTCATAATCTCACGGACCCTGTCAACTGTAATCTCCATCTCAGCGGCAATCTCCTCTGGTGAAGGATCTCTGCCTAACTGCTGCAGCAGCTGTCTGGATACACGAATCAGCTTATTGATATTCTCTACCATGTGAACTGGTATGCGAATGGTTCTGGCCTGGTCAGCAATCGCTCTGGTAATGGCCTGGCGAATCCACCAGGTAGCATAAGTACTGAACTTGTAGCCCTTGGTGTAGTCAAACTTCTCTACAGCCTTAATCAGACCCAGGTTGCCTTCCTGAATCAGGTCCAAAAACAGCATGCCACGGCCTACATAACGCTTGGCAATACTTACTACCAGACGCAGGTTAGCCTCAGCCAGACGTTTCTGTGCTTCATTACCATCTAAAATAGTATTCTTATATTTCTTGATTTCCTCATCAGTGAGAGTCTCCGCAGGAATCTCCAGAATAGAAATAGCTGCATTGTACTCATTGTACTCTCTGGTACTGTTCTCCTCTGGTTCATCACTGATATTATACTGCTCACGCAAAGCCTTGAGAATTTCATTATCCTCCCCCAGCATGGTGTGAGCCACCTTGCTGTTGCTCTGACCCAAAGCCTTAGCCAGAGTACCTACCGTCAGAATATTATCGCCGCCATTGTGCTTTACAATGTCATCAGCCTTCAGGCGATGCTCTGCCACTACGCCATCCTCCATGCGTGTAGCAAGACGCACTTCCTCCTCTGCAGTCAGAAGAGGCACACGGCCGATTTCCTTCAGATACATGCGTACAGGATCATCGATATTCAGGCCATCGGTAATGTTAATATCAACATCGACCTCATTATCCTCTTCCTTCTCCAGATCCTCAGGGGTAATATATGCCTCATCGGCTATCTCAACACCCTTTTTGCTGAAATTATCATACAAAGCCTCAATCTCATCAGGAGACATATCCTGCTTGCCCAGGGCCTCAACAACCTCACCTACAGTAAGATTGCCACCGTTCTTTTTGCCCTTCTCCAGAAGATCCGCAATAATGCCAGTGCTCTTATTGGCCTCAGCTGCAGTATCAGCCATTTCTAACAGATCCTTTTTCTTAACAGCCTCGGCTTTTGCAGTTTTCACTGGTTTCGCAGTTTTCTCTGCTTTTACAGTTTTCGTGGTTTTCTCTGCTTTTGCAGTCTTTGCAGTCTTCGCAGGTTTATCTGCTTTTGTAGTTTTTGCTGCTTTCTTCTTGCTCTCAGGCATTAAAGCCCCTCCTTTCGTCAGATAATAAATCATCTATAAGCTTATACACTTTGCAATTCATCCATTTCATTTTGTAATTTTTGCATGATGGCCATTTCTTCAATAAATCCCTTCTGTCCCTCCCGGCTCAGCCGGTCAGCTTCCAGACGGTGTCTGTCAAACTCCACCTGCAAATATCGCTTACGCAAACGCTTTACACAATCATCATATAAAGCAGTTTCCTCCTGCTGGCCGAAGCTTTCCACCAGGGCCCTTGACAGCTCATCTACAGCCCCTTCAGCCAGGCTGTTGGCTACATCTACATCTGTCAGTATCTCTCCCTGCTTTTGTTTCTCTT
>JAFPCE010000176.1 GCA_017390245.1 Selenomonadaceae bacterium | reverse complement strand
TGTCATTATAGATAATGCCCTGGATGTCAGAGGCTACAGCCTCATCAGCAGAACGGAAACCAAGCAGGCGTAACAGCCTGTCATAGGCTCCATCATAAACTGATGTAGTCCTGTTTCTGGCTCCTACTGACTTACCTGTTGCAGCCATATACACATTAGCAAGGCCTGGACTAAAGGACCTTAAAGCCGCTACACCATCACCATTAAAGCCATTGCTTAATACGCCCCTTACGGAGGATAAAGCAGGGCCGACTAAATCGGATGCCCGGCTTGGTACAATATCACCCAAGCCAACTCGTGCAGAAATATCTACATTAGCTGCAGCGCCAAGTCCGTACATTGTAACCTTAGCCAGCTCCTTCAGTAATGGATCATTAGCAGATGCCAGCATAATTGATTTCTTTATTTCTTTCTCTGGAGATGTGCCAAAAATTTCCTCCCATAAGGAATCCAGCAATTTCCAGAATGGAATTGAACCAAACAGGCCAGCAAGCAAGAACTGTGTACCCCAGAAAATAGCTTTCTGTTTTGCACTAGTCTTGTTAGAGAATACTGGCGCAAAATCCTGCATAACTTCCATCTGTTTAATAGGATATTTTTTGAACTGGTAGAAAAGCTGGCCCAGAATACTGCCACGTCGCATCATGTTTGGCGCATCATTTACACCATAATCAAAATTGGATTTGATGTTTACTTCCTTGGCGTATGCTATAGCTTCCTGGTGTGTAGCTGTATCCTTGCAAGCCTTCTGATATGCTTCTGCCTTGCTCATTCCATCAGCAACAGCATTTTTATAAACGTCGCTTTCTCTGATGGACTTATCATAAGCAGCAAGCACTGTACCTTTACGGGCTATAGACTCAGTAGTCTTAAATAGTACCATAGTTTTGTTGGCCAGATTGCCAAAGCTTGCTTTACCATAGCCCGAACCACTATCAAGGCCAATGTCATGTAATACATTGGTCTCCATCAGCACACGCTGTTCGTGCATAGTGTAGTGTTTTTTTGCTCCCCTTCTAAGGCCCTGCCACAATGTCCCCACATCACCTAAGTAAGCCGCTGCATTTGCAAGCTGTGTCAGGTTGATTAATGCAGAAGATACATTGAAAAAGCCTAATTTAGCTACAGCAATTTTGCCTGTAATATCGTTTGCCAGCTGGAGGGCTGCTCGCTCTCCGTACCTGGTGCCTGCCAATGCTCGCCATAATCTGCTACTATTCAGCAGGTTATTTATTGCCTGCTCTAATGCAGCAGGATTGCCGTTAATGTCGTTAATATATTCCTTAACATATTTTGCAACGCCGCTATGGTCATCATCAAATCGGCCGTACAGTCTTTCAAACAGGGAAATAGCCTTAGGCTTAAACTCTGTTTCCATTGCAACGTATCTGGAGGCTGCATTGAAATAATGCCTTAATACCCAATCTAAATCCTGCTCAAATCCCTTTGCGCCTTTTCTCTGTAAGAAGTTACCAAAGAATCTATGACGGCCTTTTTTATGTGCTATGCCGTCCAAAAATTCCTTTGCGCTCTTTAAGTCTACATCACTTTTAGCAGAGATAACCTCGGCCATCTTGTCATAGTCTTCATCACCGACAAGTGCGCCAAGATTTTTTTCATCAAGGCCAAGTGCAGAGAAGTCAAACGCCTTAGGTGCAATGCTCAATTCAGCATCAGGATTATTCTTTATATATTCCTCTGCCTTCTGGTATGCTTCCTTAACGTTACGGCCACTAGCCACAACCTTAAATCCGTCCTCGGTCTTTTCTCTTACCATATAT
>JAFPCE010000001.1 GCA_017390245.1 Selenomonadaceae bacterium | reverse complement strand
CTCCCGGCCACCCGCCCCATCTCACCTTCGGCAATCTATCCGAAAAACACTTTGCATCCTATCAGATGAAAAAGCAGATTGCACTAGCCCTAAACAAAACGCTGATGTACTGCTGACGCCACAAAATTTCACTTTGAGTCAGTCTTCAGGTACTAACCATCATAGGTGAGGGAGCAGACTGCTTTTCGTATATGAGCCCTCCTACTTTCCGCAGGAAAGGCAATCCATGACGTCACCTATATAGACGCCGGCTTGTGAGGCGCCAGTCAGATGCATTACAAAATGCATCCTGGCGCTCTGCAAAGAAAGCACTAACACACATTATGGATTGTTTAAGGGCGAATGGAGAAAAGTACGTCTGTACCGAGCTCGGTACTAAACATTCACATCAAAAAAGGCGCTGTTCCGAAGAACAGCGCCTTTTTTATTTACTTGGAAATCAAAAGCCCTCTTACTTAATATCGTAAACGAAAACCTCAGAAATCTCCTTATCATACCCAGGATAGAACCCCTTAACCATACCAAGCACAATGCGAGACCCACGGTTATAATGAACCAGCATCTGCTTGTTAGCCTTATCAAAAGTAATACCCTCAATCTCACCCTGGAAAGTAACATCATCCAAGGTACGCTCCAAAATTACAGGCACATTAGACACACCAGGCTGAATATCTACACGGTAAATATGATCTGGCTCCTTCTCATCAGCAGTACCATCATCAGCAGTAAGATAGAAAGAACCCTTGTAGTATGCCATACCCTGAATCCACTGAGGAGGGCACTGCAAGTGAACCTTGCGGAGATATGCACCAGTCTTTAAGTCATACTCATAGAGATAACGGCCAGACTCCTCGCCAACCCAGGAGCACATCCATACAGTCTGGGTATCAGGATTTACAGCCAAGCCAGAGCACTCCTCCTGACCAGAAGAAGGCTCAAACTTGAAGGTTCTCTTAATCTTCAAGGTATCACCATCATGAATAGCAATCTGGATATCCTTACCAACACCATCCATGAAGTTCTCAGCACCTACATAGATTTCGTTGTTGTAAACATCAATATCACCAATGTGGTTAGAAGGAATCTCATAACCATCAAATGGAGTCTTGTTAATAGTAATCAGGTTCCAGTTCTTGTCATACTTTGCTAAAGTTTTGCTGCCGGAAACCCAGAAATAATCACCCTCGGAAGCAACGCCCTGACGGCCCTCAACCTGATGAGAAGCATTCAGCTTGTACTCAGCCTTTGGCAGCATAGCCTTGTGGTTAGTCTCTGGTCTGCCCTGCAATGGCTGCAAGCTAGCAGCTAAAGCGGTAGCGGAAAAACTCAAGCATACGCCTAAAATCAATGTCTTTAAAGCCTTTTTCTTCATTGTACAATCCCTCCAAAATAATAAATAAGAACTTACGCCCACAGTACTCCAAGTACTTCCTTATGGGCTATATATCTATTATTCCACATAAATATAAAAACTCCTTCTTACTTGCGTAAAAATAATACAAATTTATCAAAAATTTGTATACAAACAATAAGCATTACCAGTTAACACTCATTTTCCCATTATCCAAGAAAAAGACAAAAATAAAACGGGCCCTGCTAAGCAGAGTCCGTTAAAAAGGAAAAACCTAAGGGTAAGAAAACTAAATTATAGTTATTGTACTAAGCTTCTAAATTAGAATGCGAAGTAGGTCCAGGTGTTATCTGCATAACCAGCATCTACACTGGAGAGATCGCGTCTGAAGTCAGAACCTAACCAGGAATAACGGGTAGCAGTTAAATCAAGACGAGTACCATGACCTACAGGAATGCGGGCCTCAGCACCAGTTACACTGCCATCAAATACCAAACCATGGGTAGCATCATTCTTGCTGCCGAAACGGCCTAGGGAAACACCAACGTCACCAATTTTGCCTTCTACATAAGTACGGTCAATACGGTAGGTAGACTCATTATAAGCTCCGCCCCAGGAACCATTCATGGAGTTATGAGCAGAGTTAGCAGACATGAAATACTCTAAACGAGCATGGCCAGTCCACTGATCATTAATCTTCATGGTAGAAGCCTCTTTATCCTCTCCTGTTTACATTCTGCATATTAACCCACCTTGGCTGTAACTACTTCCATAGCTGTATATTATTGCTTAATTTTCCTTTCTGATGATCTCCCTGACCGCTTTTCATTCTCTTGCCAGCTGACAGCAATTTCAGGCAAAAAAATAGACCCCGCCGAAGCGGAGTCTATCCTTATATTCGTCAATCCTACTACTGTAGAAGCAGTTATTAGAATGCGAAGTTGATGTGACCGTAGAACATGTTCTGCTTAGTCTCATCATACTTGTAACCCTTACCATTGAAGTAGTAAGCGCAAGCGCTAACATTCTTAGCCAAGGAGATGTTAGTACCAATCTCCCAACCCTTCTGGCCAGAAGGGTTGTAAGACTGGAGGTCATAGGTAGCTGCGATAGTACCAGGCTGGGACAACTTCTTGTAAGCAATATATACGCCAACCTTATCAGTTGCCTGATAGTTCAGCTGGAAGTTGTAGGAAGTCTTGTCGTCGCTGTTCCACCAATCATGGATGTAAGAACCATCAGCAGTGATCTGAAGAGCATTCTTAGAAGGAACAGAACCGGTAGGAGTCGTGCCACCAAAGCTGAATCTGAGAGTACCGGAGAAATCATCCCAGGTCTTTTCACTACCATCAACTCTGGAGTTCTTACCCATAATAAATGTAAATACATCGTTGTACTTGAATACGTCGCCGTCTGCATAAGTTTCCTTTGCAAATTCAGGCCACTGGCTGAAGTTAAGGAGGTATGCGTTGTAATTGGGATCAGCTGCTTCACAAACTGT
>JAFPCE010000175.1 GCA_017390245.1 Selenomonadaceae bacterium | reverse complement strand
TTATATAATGATGATGGGTACCAGCTCCCATGTGGGAAAGAGTATCCTGACAACTGCACTTTGCCGTATTTTTTACCGGCAGGGCAGAAAGGTTGTGCCTTTTAAGGCACAGAATATGGCATTAAATTCCTATGTTACCCGTGATGGTGACGAAATGGGCAGAGCCCAGGTGGCTCAGGCGGAAGCGGCTGGTTTAGAGCCAATGGTGGATATGAATCCAGTGCTGTTAAAGCCAACAGGAAATGCCCAGTCCCAGGTTATTATCATGGGCAAGCCAGTAGGCAATATGTCAGCCAGGGAATATCACAAAGGCTATTCCCTAAAGGCCTTTGGTGCTGTTAAGGAAGCCCTGGCCCGCCTTGATAAGGAATATGATACTATTGTTATTGAAGGGGCAGGCAGTCCGGCTGAAGTGAACTTAAAGGCTAATGATATTGTTAATATGCGGGTGGCCAAGCACTTAAATGCACCTGTTTTACTGATAGCGGATATTGACAGAGGCGGTGCACTGGCTTCATTAGTTGGCACACTGGAGCTATTGGATGAGGATGAAAAAGCGCTGGTAAAGGGCCTGGTTATTAACAAATTCAGAGGAGATGTAACGCTGCTGACCCCTGCTATTGATTTTCTGGAGAAGAAAACTGGCAAGCCGGTGCTGGGGGTGATTCCTCATATTCCTAAAATGGGGATTGATGATGAGGACTCAGTATCATTGCAGGAGAAAATGGCTGCACCTGCTGATGGTGATGTGAAAATCGCTGTGATACAAACGCCAAAGATTTCTAACTTTACTGATTTTGATGCCCTTGGCTATGAAAATGATGTGGCACTTTATTATGTACAGGAGGCAGAGTCTCTGGGGGAACCTGATGTGATAATTCTGCCTGGCAGTAAAAATACTACTGAGGATATGCTGTATCTTGAAAAGTCTGGCATTGCGGATAAAATTCGTAAATTTGCCAAGGCAGGCAAGCCTGTTATTGGCATTTGCGGCGGTTACCAGATGCTAGGGGAATTGATTTGTGATCCAGAGCATGCTGAGTCAGATAATGACCAGGTTCAGGGCCTGGGGCTTTTAGGCATGAAGACCATATTTGCAAAGGAAAAGCTTACCAGCCAGGTGATGGCTGACTGCGTAAGCTTAAATTTCTTAGGGAAGCAGATTGTGGCTGATAATTTAAAGGGCTATGAAATTCACATGGGACATACTGAGTTGACCCGTGTTGAGGAAGAGCATCCTCTGGTTATCAGACAGCGCCGGGGGGAACGGTGCGAAAGCATAGAGGGGACTACAAATGCCAGCCATAATGTATTTGGTACGTATATTCATGGCATTTTTGACAACGATGAATTCCGCCGCAGCCTCTTAAATGCAATAAGGGCTGTGAAGGGCTTAGAAGCATTGCCTAACACTCATAACCTGATGTCAGAAAAGCAGCAAAGCTATGAGCATCTGGCTGATGTGGTGGAAGAGTCTCTTGATATGAAGAAGTTAGCAGAGATTATGGGAGAAGCCTGATGATAACAGCTATATTAGGTTTTATAGCGGATACACTGATTGGTGATCCCAGAAGCAAATTGCATCCTGTGGTATTAATTGGCCAGCTGATAGTAGGACTGGAAAAGCTGTTTTACAGGGAAACCCAGAGCAGCAGGCAGAAGCTGGTGTCTGGCGGTATCCTGGCTATGCTGGTAATGGTGCTGACCTATGAAATCGTTAATGCCATAGAGCTGCTATTGCAGAATATCAGCAATAAATATGTCATAATGGCCATAAATGGCTTTTTGCTGAGCTTTACTATTTCTCCTAAAAGTCTGGCCAATGCTGGGCGGGAGATTTATGATTATCTCATGGTAGAAGACCTAGAGAATGCCCGCTATAAGGTGGGCTGGATTGTGGGCCGTGATACGGAGAATTTAAGCCCCCAGGAGGTTTCCAGAGCTGCTATTGAAACTGTGGCAGAAAATACTGT
>JAFPCE010000174.1 GCA_017390245.1 Selenomonadaceae bacterium | reverse complement strand
GTCACTCACTATGTGGAGGAAGCAATTTATCTGGGGCAGAAAATCATTGTGCTGTCAGCTAACGCCGATGGCATCTGTAAAAGCATTGACAATCCTCTCTTTGGCATTAAAGGCATCCGCCAGAAGGAGGAATTCTTTAACATGGGCTTAGAGCTCAGAAATCTTATTAAAAGGGACAGGAATCAGCTATGGGAAAATCAGTAAGCTATTGGTATATACTGGCAGCAATCTTTTTAACAGCTCTTTGGTTTGTCATTGCTGCAATCACTGATTTGCCAATTATCCCATCGCCGGTACTGGTAGCAGAAAACCTGGCAGATATATTCATGAAGTACATAGCCATTCACAGCATCTACAGCCTGTGGCGCATAGCAGCAGGACTTTTGCTGGCAGTGGCTGTAGGTCTGCCATTAGGCGTTATCATGGGCTATTTCCCCAAGCTGGACAGGTTCTTGTCACCCTTGGTGTACATGACCTATCCTATACCGAAAATTGCTTTGCTGCCAATACTGATGCTGCTGTTAGGAGTAGGGGAATCCTCCAAAATCGTCATGATTTTCCTGATAATCGTCTTTCAGGTTATCGTGGCAGTACGGGACGGCATCCGCTCCATACCTAAGGAAACACTTTACACATTGTACTCCTTAGGAGCATCCTTTAAGGATATTTTCCTGGAGGTACTGTGGCCTGCATCACTGCCAAAATTTATCACAGCCGTCAGAGTAGCTCTGGCCACTGCCATTTCAGTACTTTTCTTCACAGAAACCTTTGGTACTAAATACGGCATGGGCTATTTCATCATGGACGCATGGCTGCGGGTAAACTACCTGGAGATGTACTCAGGTATTGTGGTACTGAGCCTCATTGGCCTAGTATTATTTACTACCATTGATCTGATAGAAGCGGTGGTATGCAGCTGGCAGTATAAACAATAATTATATCTATAACATTTTATCATAGGTAAAAGGTATAGTTTTACACTTAATTATCTCAATTAAAACCTATATATGGATATTTATAAGAAATTATGGTATAATTTGTAAAATTTATCTATTAATTGTTTTATGGAGGTTTAATCATGGCTGAATCTATTAAGATATCCAAGGTACAGAGCTTGAAGGTTTCCAACGTCATGGAGGTTATCGTGGACGATAACTTCGGCGCCATCCTGCCAAAGTTCCCGGATATCTGCACATGCGACCAGTGTCTGGCAGATATTAAGGCTGTGGCATTAAACAAGCTGACACCACATTACGTTGCGTCAGACAAAGGCAGCGTGTATGAGAGAGCTAATCTGACTGGTATGCTGTACAAAATTGATGTACTGAGAGCTCTCACAGAAGCAGCAGATATCGTATACAAGAATCCCCATCACAGTCAGGGCTAATTAGGTCTAATCAGGGGAAATGGCATTTTGCGGCAATTTTTATACAAAAGGGGAAAAGTACTAAGAATCACGGTTTAGGGGATGCTAAGGCATTATCGTGGTCCTTAGTACTATTTTTATGTGTATTTCCCGTAAATGGCAAAAAAATTTAAAAAAGGGTTGACGGCAGAAACTTGTAGTGGTATATTTATACACATATTACAAATAAATGTCCATTGAGACTGCAAGAATTCTTGTTTTGTATATCACAAGGAGACTGGCAGTGGAGGAAGCTCTGGAGAAGTCCATTAAGTTGGAGGCCGAAGGTGTAAGGCTATAAGCAAGGCTTGTAGCTGAATCTCTCAGGCAAAAAGACAGAGAAGCAGGTAGCTATTAGTTACATACACAGGCAGTGTGGCCTGGATGCTTTTACGGCTTTTTCAGAGTGTCAATAGACACTCTTTTTTATTTGTATAGATTATTTATGGTTGGGGGAATAATTTATGTTGGATCAATTATTAGCTATGGTACAAATGGTTAATCAGTACTTGTCTGATTACATTCTTACTTTCCTGCTGATAGGCGTAGGTATCTTTTATACCATCAAAACACGCTTCGTGCAGGTGAGATACTTCGGGGAAGGTATGCGGAAGGTATTTGGTAACTTCTCCTTAAATGGTGGTGCCCACGAAGCAGGTATGAGCTCCTTCCAGGCACTGGCAACTGCTATTGCCGCTCAGGTTGGTACTGGTAATGTTATCGGTGCCTGCGGTGCTATCCTCACAGGTGGTCCTGGTGCTATCTTCTGGATGTGGATTATCGCCTTCTTCGGCATGTCCACCATCTATGCCGAGGCAGTACTGGCCCAGAGCACTCGTACAGTTGATGCAGACGGTACTGTACACGGCGGTCCTGTTTATTATATCCGCAAGGCTTTCCCAGGCTCCTTTGGCCGTTTCCTGGCTGGTTTCTTTGCAGTAGCTATTATCCTGGCATTAGGCTTCATGGGCTGCATGGTACAGTCCAACTCCATTGGTGAAACCAGTGCAGCAGCCTTCGGCATTCCATCCTGGGGTGTAGGTCTGGTGATTGCAGCTATTGCAGGTTTTATCTTCATCGGCGGTATCAGCCGTCTGGCATACATCACCGAGAAGCTGGTTCCTGTTATGGCCTGCCTGTACTTAGCAGGTGGTCTGGCACTTCTCATTATGAACTTCCAGAATCTGCCAGAAACCATTAAGATGATTTTCACCTATGCTTTCTATCCAGATGCTATTATCGGCGGCAGCTGGGGTATTGCTATCAAGACTGCTATCAGCCAGGGCGTTAAGCGCGGCCTGTTCTCCAATGAGGCTGGTATGGGTTCCACTCCACATGCTCACGCTATGGCCAACGTAAAGTGCCCTCATGATCAGGGCGTTATCGCTATGGTTGGCGTGTTCATTGATACCTTCGTAGTACTTACCATGACTGCACTGGTAGTTATCTCCACTCTCTACGCTGGTGACGGTATCTTAGCTCACGGCGCAGCAGAGGGTGTCAGCAAAACCAACATGGCCCAGCTGGCCTTCGGCCATCTCTTTGGCAGCAGCCTGGGTGGTGCTTTCGTAGCCATTGCCCTGCTGTTCTTCGCTTTTTCTACTATCCTGGGCTGGAATCTCTTTGCCAAGATTAACGTTATTTACCTCTTTGGCAAAAAGGCTGTACCTGTATTCTCTGGCATTGCTTTAATATTCATCTTCTTAGGCGCCTGCCTGTCCAACGACCTGGTATGGGAGCTGACAGATATGTTCAACAACTTGATGGTTATACCAAATGCCCTGGCATTATTTGCCCTTAGCGGACTGGTTGTAAGTAATATCAAAGAAAAATAAAAATGTATGATTATATCCACAGCAATATACTGCCAAATGCTATTTTTACTAGTGTTTACAGTAGGTGCTGTGGATTTTTTGTATTTTGAGGGGCGGATGGCTGGGAGAATGAAAAAACAAAATAATTTATTTAAACTAAAAAATGAGCCCTGACAAAGCAGGACTCATCCTTTTAGTTTAAATTACATTCTGCCGTTCTTCTTAAAGAACTCCAACGCTACCTGTGGGAACAGTGCATAGCTCAGCACATCCTCCTCAGGAATAGCATCCATCAGCTTGTTAACCTGAGC